>JAFZIX010000174.1 GCA_017554135.1 Bacteroidales bacterium
AGAGGAATGCGCAGATCGAACAAAAGAGTAGCTTTCTGAGCGTCTTCATAAGCTTGCTTGGTTAGCGAGACAGACAGCGCGCTGCCATATATATTAGCGGTATAGAATATTCCGAAGAGGGAGGACAGGGTGATGGTGCGCCAGTCCTTTATGCCGAGTTTGGCCCAGGATTCCGCGGCCATTGCCCCCAGGGCGCCCACGATAAGGAAGGTGGAGACGCCGCTGCGCAGGTCCCCTGCGTAGATTTTTCCGGAACCGGGGATAACTGCGGACATGGCGCCTGCGAGCCAGGGGCTTTTGTCTTTATAATCAGGGAGTTCCGGCTGCGATGTCCAGGTGTTTAAAAAGGCCTGTGCAGTGGGCTGAAATGGACTTTCCGCTGTTAGTTCAGAGAAGTTTTTCGCGGCGAGGGCGAAGTCGTGGATGTCGTAGGCCAGGAGGCCCTTCAGATAACGGAGGGTATCCGATTCCGGGAACAGCCCGTCTGCAAATAGCAGGGCCGCCGCCTCTTTGTAAAGCTTGGAGTTGAGGGCGTAGGAAAAGAAATCGAGGCGGTTGCGATCCAGGGCGAGCGGGGCGTCTTTCCAGGAGGAGTAAAGCGAATCCGCAGAGAATATCGGGGTGAAGATCTTGTCGGTCTTCTGCCGGAGTTCATAGACGCCGCCGGTTCTGGCGATAACGGTGGAGTTCATTATCTTATCCGCCATGGAAAAGGGCCCGCGAACCTCCTGGGAGGCGGCTGCGGAGCAGATCAGGGTCGCGAGCAAGATGGTCAGTCCCGCCCTCATTTCAGTTGTTTTGTGTAGGCCTTCAGCCCATCCTTGAGTTTGACGGGCTTGGCGTCGGAGGGAATGCGGAGGGAATGGGTCTCCGACCGCACATCGATTTCCAGATTCTTGTAGATATCCAGGCGCACCGTGGAATCATTCTTCTCCTTGAAATAGGAGATTTCAGTCACTCTCATGGGGAAGACAAAGCCCTTCTCGCTGGTGTAGTTGGAGAGATAGGTCTTGGTGATTATGTTCCCCTTTTTGTCGAAATAGGCGCAATAGACCGGTAGAAAATCGTTGTTGTATGCAATCTCCGCCCATGCGCATAAGGCGCCGCTCTCCCTGGGTTCGAAGCGCCGCACCACGAAGTCCCCGTCCTTTTTGGTGGACTTCATGAAATATCCTTCTTTGGAGAGGCCCAGGTCCTCGGCCCATCCATCCGCGAACAGCACCAGCATCTCGTCCGTTGCCTTCATCATGTTCGCATCCAGCGTCATGGATTCATTCGACGCAGGATAGTAGAACTGGGTGATGCCGAAGGGGGAAGTGATGGAGTAGTAGGATGCTCCGTTGCTTTTCCACAGTATGTTCAGGTCGCCTCCTCTGGTGTAGTAGAGTTGTTTCTCCGCTACCTTCATTTTCCCGTCCTTGACCGTCTTGGTGGTTTCATCTACATGGAAGAAACGCTGGGCACGGACGGGGCTGGCGCCGAGAAGGCAGAGCGCCATAAGGATAAAAAAAAGGCGGCCGGTACCGACCGCCCTTTTGCTTTGTTGCAGCATATCCTAGATCCACATGATGAATGCAGGATTGTCGAGCCAGGATGCGCCTCCCTGGATAAGGTCGACGATGAGCAGGATGCCGTCTACGAGCGGAACCAGGCCGAAGATGCCACCCAGGGTAATGGTGTACCAGAGGAGGTTGATGGGCTGGGTGCCGAGGATGAGCCTGTGGATGCCGAAGAATCCGAGACCGATCCAGTCTACTACGAGGGCGACAACGTTGGTGACGGTAGAATCACCACCAATGGGGCCGGAGAAATTGAGGGCCTCTGCATTAGCCTCTACGACGGCCTCGGTGAAGAGGGCGTCGATGGAAGCCTCGTCAACAGAGTAGTTCGTTGCGCTTGCTACGGCTGCGAAAGCAAGGATAGCGACGAAAGCTGCAAGTAATTTTTTCATATAAAAACGTTTTTAAGAATGTGTATATCCTATTTTGGGACATACAAAGATTACAAAAAAAAATGAGATATCCAAATGATAAAAATTTTGTAACTTTGACTATCCAATACCATTTTTATGTTCAAAATCCTTGAAAAGAAGATGCTGAACCCGACCATCTGCAAGATGGTGGTTGAGGCTCCGCGCATCGCGAAGGCCGCCCTTCCCGGGCAGTTCCTGATAGTGCGCGCAGACGAGCCGGGCGAGCGCATCCCGCTGACAATCAGCGACTACGACCGGGAAGCAGGCACTGTGACCATAGTTATCCAGCCCATCGGGGCATCCACCCGCGCAATGGTGGAAAACTTCGAGGCGGGGGATTCCTTCGCCGATGTGGCCGGCCCCCTCGGCAATCCTTCGGAGTTCGTGAGGATGCCGGTGGAGGAACTGAAGGCCCAGCGCGTGGTGTTCATCGCCGGCGGCCTCGGCACCGCGCCCGTTTATCCCCAGGCAAAATGGCTGCACGAGCACGGCGTGAGCGTGGATGTGATTATCGGCGCCCGCACCAAAGACCTGCTCATCTACGAAGAGGAGTTCAAGAGCGTGACGGATGGCCTGTATATGTGCACAGACGATGGCTCCTATGGTTTCAAGGGCGTCGGCACGGCACGTCTGGAAGCGCTGGTTGCGGAGGGTAAGAAATACACCCAGTGCGTGGCCATCGGCCCTATGATAATGATGAAGTTCTCGGCGCTGACCTGCATGAAACTGGGCATCCCTATCTGGGTGAGTATGAATACTTTGATGGTGGATGGTACCGGTATGTGCGGGGCCTGCCGTCTTTCGGTCGGGGGAGTGACGAAGTTCGCCTGCGTGGACGGCCCCGAGTTCGACGGTTATCTGGTTGATTTCGATGAAGCGATGAGGCGTTCCGCCCAGTATAAGGCCGAGGAGGGCCTGGCAAATGGCAAATAGGATTCCACGTGTGCCAGTGCGTGAGCAGGACCCGAAGGTTCGCGCGCACAATTTCGATGAGGTTTGCTACGGATATAATAAGGAGGAGGCGATGCTGGAGGCTTCCCGCTGCCTGCATTGCAAGAATCCGCGTTGCGTGACGGCCTGCCCGGTGGGCGTGAAGATTCCGGATTTTATTGAGTTGGTTGCCGCCGGCGATATTGCCGGTGCCGCCGCGAAGATTGCGGAGGATTCGTCGCTGCCTGCGGTTTGCGGGCGCGTCTGCCCTCAGGAGACTCAGTGCGAGGGGTCGTGCGTGTTGGGTGTGAAGGGCGAGCCGGTTTCCATCGGCAAGCTGGAGCGCTTCGTGGCTGACTGGACATTCGCCCAGGGCGATAAAGCCGTCGAGGCTCCCAAGGCCGGCGGCAAGAAGGTCGCCATCATCGGCTCCGGCCCTGCAGGACTCGCGTGTGCCAGTGACCTGGCGAAGGCGGGGTACGATGTGACAATATTTGAGGCGCTGCATAAGGCCGGAGGCGTGCTGGAATACGGCATTCCTGAATTCCGCCTCCCGAAAGAAAAAGTGTTGAAACGCGAACTGGATGCCGTCCGGGCACTGGGCGTGAAGATTGAAACCGACGTCATCATCGGCCGCACCGTCACCATCGACTCGCTGATGGACGACGAGGGCTTCGAGGCGGTGTTCGTCGGCACCGGCGCCGGCCTCCCGAAGTTCATGGGCATCCCCGGCGAGAACCTGAACGGCGTCTTCTCCGCCAACGAATTCCTCACCCGCAACAACCTGATGAAGGCCTTCCGCGAGGATTATCGCACCCCCATCCATGCTGGCAGCAAGGTCTGCGTGGTGGGTGGCGGCAATGTTGCAATGGATGCCGCCCGCACGGCCCTGCGCCTCGGCGCGGATACCACCATCGTCTATCGCCGCACCGAGGTGGAACTTCCTGCCCGCAAGGAGGAGGTCCATCATGCGAAGGAGGAAGGTATTGATTTCCAAATGCTTACGAATCCTGTGGAGATTCTGGGAGATGAGCGCGGATGGGTCCGTGCCCTGAAATGCGTGCGCATGGAGCTTGGCGAGCCGGATGAAAGCGGCCGCCGCAGCCCCGTGGTCATCCCCGGCTCCGAGTTCGAGATTCCTACCGAGACAGTAATCATGGCGCTCGGCACTTCTCCTAATCCGCTGATCGCCCGCACCACGCCCGGCCTGGAGACCACCCGCCGCGGCGGTCTGGTTGCCGATGAAGCTGGCGCCACCACCCGTCCCGGCGTCTTCGCCGGAGGTGATGCCGTCACCGGTGCCGCCACCGTGATCCTGGCCATGGGTGCAGGCCGCCGTGCCGCCGCCGCCATCGACGCCTACCTGCGAAAGAAATGAGGACTCTGTTTCTGGCCGCCGTTGTTTTTGTACTCGGCGCCTGCACAAAATACGCCGACAAGTACGGCTTCCTGCCGGAAAATGACGCCCTCACCAACTCCGAGGCCTTCCAAAAATGCCTCGAAGGCGGCGGGCACATCAAGGTCCGCAAGCCGGGCGAATACAAACTCTGCCGCACCATCCTCCTGGACTCCAATACCTACCTGGAATTCGCGGACGGCGCCATCCTCAGCCGCGCAGCAGACTCCGCCGGCACCGCCGCCAGATTCATCCTCCTGAACCGCGGCGCCCTCACCCGCGAGTACAACGCCAACATCTTCATAAAAGGCCTGAACATCCGCACCAACGGCATCGACAGCCGCCACGCCGCCGCCCTGGACATCCCCACCATCGTGGGCATGTGCTGCCAGACCGGCTTCTTCTACGTCCGCAACCTCCTCCTCGACGGCTACACCCTCCTCGATCTGCCC
>JAFZIX010000175.1 GCA_017554135.1 Bacteroidales bacterium
CGCTGATACAAAGGAGCGCAAAGTGCGCGGCCCCCTGACGGGCCTGGAGGCCGGAGGTCCTTGAAGGGGGCCGCTCTCCTGCCGCCGCCTCGACCGGGCGTGTACTGACACTGGCGTACTTGCGTGGTACTCAGGCAGTTAGTTAACATAATCCAAATCGGAACGTTCCTATTTGGATTAAAACAGGAACTTAAAGTAAATAGTAACTACTCAGGTGCCCCCGACCTGACAGTAAACCGAGGATGTCATGGGGCTCTTGCCACCCTGGTGTAATTTTTTCAAAAATTTCTATCATGCCGCAAGGCGGGTTTTCAAGCAATTGAAAATCAGGCGATTGCGGGCGTTTTGCGGACCCGTAGAGGCTCTCAAAAACTTTTCATCTGGACCTCCGTATAATGCCGCCCCGCCTTCGCCAGAAGGCTTATAAACAGCCTTTAATTCATTGATACACAAAGTGTTAAATTTGCACATGTCAAATCTTTTTCCTACCTTCGTGGTATGGGAAGAGACTTCAATACTGGACTCGGCAAGAGCCTTGAGGCCGACCGGGTGAAACTCACCCGGAGGCGCAAGCGGCTCCTTCGGGATATGGGACTCTCCGAGGAGCTGGACTCCACGGAACTGGCGGAGCGGTTGCACGCCCAGGTCAAGGTGATCCGGGGTCTCTCCCGAACGATTGAGGAAAAGGATGGCGAAATCGCCAGAATGGACTTTATCCTCTCCGTAAGAGACAAGGAGATTGCTGCCAAAGATGCCAAAATCGTGGAGCTTGAGGCGAAATTGTCTGCGATTGGGCACGGCAAGGTCCCCATTCCCAAGACCAGTGCGAACAGCAGCATTCCTCCTTCCAAGAACCCGATAGGTGTACCTCACACACAGTCCCTTCGCAAGCCTTCCGGTCGCAAGACAGGTGGGCAGAAGGGACATCAGGGAAGCACTCGGCTGCAGGCCGAAAACGTCACCGGTGCGGAGAGATGGTATCCTGCGGCGATATGCCCGGAGTGCGGAAAACCTCTGGATATGGACACGGCCACGGTGTGCGCCAAGCGCCAGGTGGTGGACATTCCTCTTCCCATTGCGGCCGAGGTGTTCGACCATCTTCAGATGCAGGTAAAGTGCTCCTGCGGCCACTGCTGCAAGGGCCGATTCCCGGAGAACGTTAACGCACCGGTATCGTACGGACCCAACATCATGGCCATGACCTCGTACCTCAGCACCTACCAGAACGTCCCGTTCAAGCGGCTCACGCATCTGTACGAGACCATCTTCGGGCTCCATATCAGCGAGGGTTCCGTATCCAACATGCTGAATGCGATGCGGAAGCTCTCGAAGACTCCATATGAGATGATCCGGCAGAAAGTCGCCGCCGGGAAAGTCGCCGGAGCGGACGAGTCCGGCGTTAACGTCAGCGGCAGGAACAACTGGCTGTGGGCCTTCCAGAACGCCGTGGCCACGTTCCTGGCCTTCGACAAGAGCCGCAGCCACGAGGTCGTGAACAAACACTTCTCCAAGGAGGAGTTGAGCGGAATGGTCTGGGTAACCGACCGGCTTCCAGCCTACTTCATGGGAGATGTCGGGATGGAAGACCACCAGGTCTGCATTGCCCATCTGCTGCGCAACCTCACCTATACGATGCGCGCCTTCCCGGACGACGCCTGGAGCCTGGACTTGCTGGACCTCCTGCGGGACTCGGTCCACCAGAGGAACCAGGGGAACATGGGTGTGGAAGTGAGGACAAAGATGGAAGAAAGGCTTGATGAACTGCTCGCCAGGCCGCCCGTTTACAAGAACGATGACGGGAAGGAGACCGAACTGGACAAACTCAAGAAGGGAATCGCCAAGCACCGGGACCATATCTTCACCTTCCTTGTCAATCCAGATGTGCCGCCCACGAACAACGACAGCGAGAAGGCCCTGCGGCCGGCAAAGACCAAACTCAAGGTCAGCGGATGCTTCCGCTCCGAGACCGGCGTTGAGAACTACGCCACCGTCGCCTCCGTCATACAGACGGCGGTCAAGAACGGCCAGAACCCCTTTGAGGTCCTGAGGGTAATCGCAACCCTTGCGCTGACGTAGTACCATTGCGTTAATCATCTTTGATAAAAGTGGTCAGGGCCGCAGGCTTATGGCCAGTGGCACCTGAGTAGTACCGAACCGGCGAATACCGGAATGAATGAAGAAATAACATAGTTGGCGCCGTTCCGCCGCCATTGGGATGGGCCTTGAGGATATGAAAAAAGGAAGTACCTTTATAGAGCTAAGCAAGTAGACCGTTTTAACTATGGACTCGTAATCCATTGAGTAGTATGGTCCTGCGTGTCTGTAGAATGAATATTGGCCGTTGGAGGCCGTATAGAAGCTTACTTAGTTCCAGAGACCGCAGGCTTAGCTTTTGAGTTTAACCCTTAAAGTTACTTCCTATGGCAAAGAAAGCTAAAAAATTGCACACGAGCAAAGGAATTGAATTGAAAATCGTGAACCCGAACGCAGCAGGCATAGACATCGCGGATACGGAGATGCAGGTATGCGTCCCCGCTGGCCGGGACGGCGAGAACAATCGCCGCTTCGGCAGCTTCACCCGTGACCTGAACGAGATCAGCGATTGGTTGAAGGCCTGCGGCATTGACACGGTCGCGATGGAAGCCACAGGTATCTACTGGATACCGCTTTTCTTCAAGCTTCAGCAGGATGGTTTCGATGTTCAGTTGTGCAATGCCAGGGAGGTGAAGAACATCTCGGAGAAGAAGACGGACGAGGCTGATGCGGAATGGTTGATGCTCCTTCATAGTTACGGACTTCTTAAGCCGAGTTTCCAGCCGGAGAATGCTGCCCGTCAGGTCCGCAATCTTGCCCGTCACCGTTCCAACTTGCTCCGCAGTGCGGGGAAGGAAGTCCAGCATATGCAGAAGGCGATGGAGCAGATGAATATCAAGTTGACCAATGTCATCAGTGATATTGTTGGTGTGTCTGGTCAGCGTATTATCACATCCATACTGGCCGGAGAGCGTAATCCTGAAGCACTCTCCCAATTGGCTGATGAACGTTGCAAGCGCAGCAAGGAGGAGATAGCCCTTTCACTGGAAGGCACATGGGATGCAGACCACATGTTTGAACTCAAGCAGTCTTATGAACTGTACCTGTTCTTTCAGGAGAAGGTAACGGAATGTGACCGCGAGATCGAGGCTCTGCTAAAAGGCTTCACCGCCAGTGTTGATACGGATATGGCCAAACTGGTCCGTTGTGACAAGAGGATAAGCAAGAAGAATGCAGTGGCTTTCGATGTTGAGTCCTATGGCTACAGCCTCTGGGGTGTCAATACGATGGCCATCTCTGGAATGAGTGCCGGCTCCGTTCTTCAGCTCATAGGTGAGTTGGGCACTGACTTCGTAAAGAAGTTTGACTCACCGGCCAAGTTCTGCAAATGGTGCAATCTCGTTCCGAACAACAAGATCTCTGGCGGGAAACTAATCTCCAGTAGAGTTCCCAAACGCAAGAATCCGGTTGGCCAAATCTTTCGGCAGTGTGCAAACGCTGTATCGAAATCGAAGAATCCGATGGGGTTCTATTTCCGGCGCATCAAATCGAGAGGCGGGCATATGCAAGCCATCGTGGCGACGGCGCACAAGATAGCTGAAATCTTCTTCATCATGGTTCGAGACAAGGTAGCTTATGATGAAGGACGAGTAGGCTTGGATGAGGAAACTCTCCTCAGAAGAAAGATTGAGCGTACGCAGAGGGCTCTTGATGCCCTAAATGCAAAGCTCTATGCTACAGCAAGTTAATATTATGTTATATAGAAGTTACCGATAACGTTAGCTTGGGGATCAGCTCTTATCTCGAAGCAAAAGATTTGGTGTTATCTGATAAGTCGTTGAAAATCCTAGAGTTGTGTAATGGTAATCCGCGCACGAAAAAAGAGATGCTCTTGTTGGTTGGGGTTACTAACCAAACCACTAACGTTAGAAGCATTATTAACCCTTTGATTCAAGCCGGTTGTCTGGCTCCAGTAGAAGAGGATAAGTCTAAATCAAGAAATGTTCGTTATGAG
>JAFZIX010000176.1 GCA_017554135.1 Bacteroidales bacterium
ACTTCCGCATCCTGACTCTCGGGGATCCCCAGGTGGGCAGCAGCGGGCAGGTGAGCCGCTACACACAGACGGCAATGCTGGATGTGAAGCAGTATGTGACCAACATGGGCGGCATGAGGAGTTACGCCATCACGCTCGGAGACAATGTGAACAATGAATGGGGGCTGCTTCCGGATATCGCCCGCGTGCTGGGCCAGATGGGGCTTCCCGTATTCGGCACCATAGGCAATCACGACCATGAATTCCCCACCGAGAGCGACGCCGCCGCCGGCAAGAAATATGAGGATGTCTTCGGCCCGTCGAATTTCTCTTTCAACAGGGGAGACGTGCATGTGGTGGTATTCGATAACGTGCTCCACGGAGGCTCGTCCAGCGGCGACTACGACCAGGGCTACGAAGAATGGCAGTACGAGTGGCTGGAGAAGGACCTCAGTTACGTCCCTAAGGACAAGAGCATTTTCATGACGGTGCATATTCCGCTGAAGGACACCAGGATATTGCAGTTGATCAGCCAGTACGCTTCGGCCGTGGTGGTCTGCGGGCACACGCACAAACTGGAGAACACCTACGACAAGACGGTGAACGGCAAGAAGATCACCATCTGCGCCGCCGGATCGTCCGGGGCCCCGTGGAAAGGCCTGATCCTTTCCGACGGATGCCAGCGCGGATACAAGGTTTATGAATACGACGGAAACACGGTGAAACGCGAACTCTACAAGAGCATACAGTACGACGAACCCTTCCAGATGAGGATGTTCCGCACCACGGATTTCCCGTCCTTTACCACACCCGGAGGCAATGTCTACGGATTCCCCTACTACGGGGCCAACTGGATTGCCGTGAACGTATTCAACTACCGCCCCGGATGGGTGGTGTCGCTGTGGGAAGACGGTGTCAAGACCTCATCCTCCCCCTCTGCGGCATCTTCCTTCGATGTCTGGGTGAAGATGTTCCTGTACAACAAATACGACAGGGATAACGACATAGGCATTAACAACCACATCCTCTTCTTCCAATTGAAGAATCCTTCCGCATCATCCATCAAGGTGGAGGCAACGGACAGTTACGGAGGCACCTATACCTGCGATACATTCACCACATCGGCAGACGTTCCTGATTATAACGATTAATACATATGCTATTTAAACTCAAACACTTTGCGGTTATGTTGGCAGCCCTGCTTGCCTGCGCCGTGCTTTCCGCCCAGAACGCCCGCCAGACGATAGTCGTCACGGGCACCGTGGTGGATGAAGTCGGCCCGGTGGGCGGAGCGACCGTCACCGTCAAGGGGCATTCCGAACTGGGAGGCAAGGTCACCGGCCCGAACGGCGGATTCACCTTCAACATCAGTCCGGGGATGACCCTGCAGATATCCTGCATCGGATATAAAACCGCGGAAAAAGCGTTCAACAAGGCGGCAGACTGGTACGTGGTGCTGGAAGACGACGCCATCATGCTGGACGAGGTCATTACCGTCGGCTACGGCGTCCAGAAAAAGGAGAGCGTCGTGGGCTCCATCTCCCAGGTGGGCTCCGAGGCGCTCATCAATTCCGGTACGACCAACGTCACCAACGCCCTCGCCGGCAAACTGGCGGGCGTGATGACCTACCAGAGCAGCGGCCAGCCGGGCAACAACGACGCCACCATCTTCATCCGCGGCCTGAGCAGCTGGAACGGCTCCGGGCCCCTGGTGATGGTGGACGGCATCGAGAGGTCCTTCTCCGAACTCGACCCTAACGAGGTGCAGACCATTTCCGTGCTGAAGGATGCCTCCGCCACGGCGGTCTTCGGTGCCAAGGGCGCCAACGGCGTCATCCTGGTCACCACCAAGACAGGTTCGAAGGGCGCGCCGAAGATGAAACTGAGCGTCGATTACGGCCTGTCGAATCCCGAGACCCTGCCCGAGTACATCGATGCCGCCTCCATCGCGGAGATGGCGAACGTGGCGCGCAAGAACGAGCAGTCTTTCAGCGCCCTGTTCTCTGATGCGGAGATCGCGGCCTGGCGGAACGGCACCAATCCCCTCCGCTATCCCTCGAACGACTGGTTCAGGATGCTGCTGAAGGATTTCGCATCGGACCTCAACGCCAACTTCAACATCCGCGGCGGCAGCGACAAGGTGAAATACTTCGTGTCGGTGGGCTATACCCACGAAGGCACGGTGGTGAAGCAGGTGAACAACTGGAGCGGCACCAATTTCAACTATAACAGGATCAACTACCGCTCCAACCTGGATTTCCAACTGACCAAGAGCACTCTGCTCTCCTTCAAGATTGGCGGACACACCGGAGTAGTGCAGAACCCCAACAACGCATCGGTGGCGGGCCTGTTCACGCAGATGTACAACGCATCCCCGATGATGTTCCCCGCCTACTTCCCGGCATCCGCCCTGGAGCAGATTCCGGACACGGACTATCCGGATGCATCCGGCTCCCGCCTTTCCGACAACAACGGTGCATACACCTCCAACCCCTACACCACCCTCGCTTCGGGAGACTTCGTGCAGACGACCACCTCGAAACTGAATACGGACCTGATACTCAAGCAGGATCTGGACTTCATCACCAAGGGCCTGTATTTCAAGAGCATGATATCGCTGACCAGCGCATTCTCCAAATACTCGCAGCAAGGCACCCAGTCCTATCCTACCTACCGCATAGACTGGGACGCATATGAGATAGGTGCGAACCCCTGGGTATCCTCGCAGGCCTCCAGTTATGTGTATGTGGAACCGCCCGTATCGATTACGCAGGACGGCACGGCCAGAAGCACTTCCATCGTATTCTACTGGGAGGCATCCCTGAATTATGCGCGGAAGTTCAACAAGAAGCACAACGTCACCGCGATGGCGCTGTTCAACCAGCGGGAGCAGGATTCCGGCGCCAGTTTCCCTCACAGAGGCCAGGGCGTAGTGGGCCGCGTTACCTATGACTACAGGGGCAAATACCTGTTCGAAGGCAACCTCGGCGTCACCGGCTCGGAGCAGTTCGCTCCGTCCTACCGCTACGGTGTGTTCCCTTCCGCCGCTGTGGGCTACTATATCTCCAAGGAAAAGTTCTGGAAGAAGGCCATGCCATGGTGGAGCACGATGAAACTGCGCTACTCCGACGGATATGTGGGTAGCGACAACGCCTCCGACAACTGGCTCTACTACTCCAGTTACATCAAGAGCGACGGCAATATCATCGAGATGAAATCCGCCAACGTGACGGCACGCTGGGAGACCGCCCACAAGAGAGACCTCGGCGTGGAGATGGGCTGGCTCAACGACGCCCTCACCTTCAACGTCGACTTCTACGATGAATACCGCTACGACATGCTGGTGACTCCCCAGAGCATCACCCCCTTCGTGGGCATATCCTACAAGGATGTGAACAACGGCCGCATGAAGAAGCACGGTATCGACTTCGAAATCAAGTGGAGAAAATCCCTCCCCGGAGGCCTTTATTATGAAGTCGGCGGCATGCTGGGCGTGAACGAGAACAGGATACTCAACTACGACGATCCGCCCTACACTCCCGACTACCAGAAGACCGCAGGCAAGGCATACAAGTCCCAGACCAACGGCATGACTTCCATCGACAACGGTTACTACAACACCATCGATGAAATCCACGGCTATCCTGCCACGCTGACCAACTGGACCAACCTCTACACCGGAACGTATAAACTGCTGGACTACAACGGCGACGGCAACATCAATTCCTCCGACCTGCACGCCATCTACGGCAGCGCCTACGCCCCCGTGACATATTCGATGAACTTCGGCCTGAGTTACAAGGGCTTCTCCTTCAATATGCTCTGGTACGGCAACGCAGGCAAGTACATCGACTTCAACCGCGGCTACGAGAAAGAGTTCATCAAGGCGGACCTGACCATGCACAAGGCCCAACTGGACTACTGGACTCCTACCAACAGGAACGCCGGCCACAACAATCTGGCCTTCAACGACGCCTACTACTCCAGTTTCGGCGGCACGGGCACCAACGGCTTCAACATGGCCCTGCTTGGCCACACCTGGAGAAAGTCCGACTACCTCACCCTCAAGGAAATGTATCTCTCATACACCTTCGACGGGCACACCGTGAACAAGATACTCGGCCTCAAGGGCCTGTCGGTCACGGCAACTGCAAACAATCTTTTCACTTTGACCGATCTCATCGAAGGAGACCCTCAAAGGACTTCGCTGGCTGCCAGCTACTACCCTCTTATGAGGACGTTCAAACTGGGTGTAAAACTGGATTTCTAAAATGGAAGCGATTATGAAAAGAATAACAAGGATTCTGATAGCCCTGGTGCTCGCGATGCCGCTCACGTCCTGCCATTACCTGGACGTGGACTCCGAACTCGGCCTGACCGAAGAGGATGTCTTCAACACCACCAAGAACTTCAAGGCTTATTTCAATACCATCTTCTCGGACGGTGCGGAATACACCTTCCGCAATATCCACTGCGGATATCCTCTCTTCATCGACTGGAACCGCTACCGTTTCACCTGGGCCTGCGTCACCGACGCCGCCGATGCCGGACGCTATATCCGTTCCCAGTATGAGTTGAAGGCCTGCAACATGACCGACGGCGTGCTGGAGAGTTTCTCCTTCGCTCCGCTGAAGAGCAAATCCAACGGAGACGTGGATCTCAAGACCGGCGCCGACAAGCCCATAGCCTACGCGATGTTCAACATCATCCGCATAGCGAACCGTTCGCTGGAGAACCTGGACAAACTTACCAACGCCACCGAGGAAGAGAAACTCGACCTCACCGGCCAGGCTTATTTCGTGCGCGGATATGCGCACTTCGTGCTCTGCAACTGGTTCGGCGGGATGCCTTATCTGGACCACGCCCTCACCGGTGACGATGAGTGGGATCTCCCCCGCGAAAGCGCCAGGAGTACCTACGAGAAGGCGGCCGCGGACCTCTACACCGCCTACGAATATCTCAAGCGGGCCGGCAAGATGCGCCGCGACGCCCTCCCGGGCCAGAGCGGACACCTCACCAGTTCCGAACTCTATCTCCCCAGCGGATGCTGCTGCCTCGCATTCAGGGCCCGCGCCCTGCTGTATGCAGCCAGCCCTCTCGCCAACGAGAGCAACGACGCCACCGCCTGGCAGCACGCTGCGGAAGCCTGCGCCGAAGCGCTCCAGGCAGCGGAGGAGTGGCAGTACCAACTCCTGCCGCTGGCCAACTACAAGGATAACTTCTACGGACAGATGTCCACCAACGAGACTCTGTTCGGATACTACCACAAGGCCAAGATCAACATCAGCAACTGGTCCGCCTTCATGAGTTATCCGCAGTGCTACTCGTCCACCGCGTCCGGCACCTGCCCGACGCAGAACTTCGTGGACAAGTTCGAGACCAAGGACGGGTATCCCCTCAACACTGCCGAAGACAGGGCCAAGGCCACTGCCGCCGGCAGTTACATGGAGCAGAACATGTATGCCAACAGGGATCCCCGCCTGGATATCTGCGTGGTGCACGACGGCACCACCACCCCTTATGTGAAGGGAGTAATCAACATCTACTACGATCCCGTGAACAAGACCTACCCCACCACCTCGATTTCCGGCGTGAACCAGCAGTTCAACCAGACCAAGGGCTGGGGCGGCGATGATTCCGCCACCAAGGCCTACACCAACACGGGTTACTACTGC
>JAFZIX010000177.1 GCA_017554135.1 Bacteroidales bacterium
CTATGCCGAACACCGTGCGTCCGTTCAAGGGGATGTTGGTGTAGCTGCCGTCGGTGGCGAGCACGTTCAGGCCTCCGCCCCTGGTGCCTATGAGCAGCTCGCCGTTGGAACATCTGCAGTAGCAGCAGAGGTTGTTGGCGGAGTAGGCCTGGCCTTCGAGGTAGTAGGTCTTCAGTATTTCCTGCGTGGCCGCATCCAGCACGAACAAGCCCTGGTGGGTAAGGAGCCAGAGCCGCCCGTTACCGTCGTTGAAGAAGGTCTCCACCTGGCGCACACGGCGGTCCTGAAGGCGGGAGATGCGCCCGTCCGCGAGCTTTGCGTGCATGAAGCGGGAGTCGGGATCCGACATCCATATACCCCCCTTGCCGTCCGGTAGGAAGTCATAAACACTCAAAGGATCGTCCTTGGGGCCGCGGGTGATGGAGAGCTTGCGGAAGCGCTCCGCCTTGCAGTCGAAGGTTTGTACCCCGGAGTTGAAGAAGGATGCCCAGATGGTGCCGGATTCATCCATCCAAAGCTTCTTGACCATGTTGGAGCCCAGGCCGCTGCCGTCCTGCTGGGTGTAGTAACGGACGCTGCCGTTCGGGCGGTCCCAAACCGTGAATCCGCCGCCGTCCGTACCTACCCAGAGACGGCCCTTGTTATCTTCGCAGAAGCAGCTGACGATGGGGTGCCCCAGGCCTCCGGGAGTGGGTTTGAAGTAGTATCCGGCATCGCTGTCGCCGTTGGTTGCGTATGCCAGCTTGCCGCCGTAGGTGCCCACCCAGACACCGCCGTCGGAGTCCTGGAAGAAGGACCATACGGAGTTGGTCGGGAGAGAAAAGGGAAAGTTCAGGTTGGCCCTCAGCAGCTCGGTCTTGCCGCTGCCGGGGCATACTATCATCAGGCCGTACTGGGTTGCCACCCATATCTTGCCCTCGCTGTCCATGTGGAGCTGCTTGGCGGTGGAGGCGCGGTCGTTTTCGATGGGAAGAGTAAAGCGGCGCAGTGTCTCCCCGCTGCTTTTGCACTCGTAGAGACCGTCCGAAAGAGTGAGCACGTAGATTATTTCGCCCGCTTCCAGCACATCTACCACCCGGCTTGGGGAGAAATCGGCGAATTTTTCCCATTCTCCACCGGCGGAGGTCCTGTAGAGAAGACCCTCGGAGCCTGCGT
Source organism: Bacteroidales bacterium (assembly GCA_017554135.1). Classification (GTDB taxonomy): domain Bacteria; phylum Bacteroidota; class Bacteroidia; order Bacteroidales; family UBA932; genus Cryptobacteroides. Next base: position 1,156 of record JAFZIX010000177.1, read on the forward strand.
AGATATGCTGCCCGGCACAGTGCATGGTCAGTTTCATCGGGTCTGGGTCCAAGGCATCAGGAAGCTTGACGATATCGCCTGCAAGGTCGGTGATCTTGCCGTTGCGGATGAGCCACACCGTGCCGTCTTCCGTCTTTTCTATAGTGCCGATGTTGCCGTCCAGGACCCTTTCAAAGCGGTGATGCGAGCAGTCGAAGCGCTGCAGACCATGGTTGGTGGCGGCATATAGAACGCCGTTTTTATCCGTGACCAGCCATCCGAAACTCCAGTATCGCTCAGGCTCCTGGCGCGTGATGTACTCGTTCATTCTGGTGAACGAATCCCCGTTGTACATGTAGATGGCATCGAAACCGCTGAACCAGATGCGGCCGAGGCTGTCCTTGGCAATGCTGTGGATACCGCCGTAGTAGGAGGTCTCCGGCATGGGGTGGAAACGCAGGTTCGCCGCCCCGGTCATGAAGGGCAGGAGCAGCAGGATTATAAACAAGCCGGAGCGTCTTGGCATGGCGGTTTCAGCGGTGGTTCCAAAAACAAATATAATAATAATTATTTTACTGTGTTTTTTATGAAAATCTGCAAAGAATTAGTAATTTTGTGCGCGTTTTAAGCGAAATTTATTCATTTTTAGTATAAAATTATGAGAATTGTTCAAGTTACAGGTCGCGAAATCCTCGATTCACGTGGAAATCCGACAGTCGAAGTAGAGGTTATCCTCGAATCTGGTGTTAAGGGTGTGGCAGCTGTTCCTTCAGGTGCATCCACCGGCGAAAACGAAGCTCTCGAGCTCCGCGATGGCGACAAGAAGCGCTATGGCGGCAAGGGCGTTCTCAAGGCTGTTGCCAATGTGAACGATGTGATTGCTCCCGCCATCATCGGCATGTGCGCTCTTGAGCAGAGGGCTATCGACAAGACCATGATCGAGCTCGACGGCACCCCTACCAAGAGCAAGCTCGGCGCAAACGCCATCCTCGGTGTTTCCCTCGCAGTTGCTCACGCAGCAGCCAACTACCTCGACATTCCTCTCTACAGGTATATCGGCGGCACCAACACCTATGTGCTCCCCGTTCCTATGATGAACATCATCAACGGCGGTGCCCACTCCGATGCTCCTATCGCATTCCAGGAGTTCATGATCCGTCCCGTCGGCGCTTCTAACGAAGCTGAGGCCGTGCGTATGGGCGCTGAGGTCTTCCACGCTCTCCAGAAGGTGCTGAAGGGCCGCGGATGCTCCACTGCAGTTGGTGACGAAGGCGGCTTCGCTCCCGCTCTGAAGGGCATCGACGACGCTCTCGACTGCATCATCGAGGCCATCAAGGCCGCTGGCCTGGAGCCCGGCAAGGACATCACCATCGCAATGGACTGCGCTGCTTCCGAGTTCTGCTTCAAGGAGGACGGCAAGTTCTTCTACGACTACAAGCAGCTCAAGGACGGCAAGAAGAAGGATCCCAAGGGCAAGAAGCTCAGCAGCGAGCAGCAGATCAAGTACCTCGAGAAGCTCATCACCAAGTATCCTATCGACTCCATCGAGGATGGTCTGAGCGAGGAAGACTGGGAAGGCTGGGTGAAACTCACCAAGGCTATCGGCGACCGCTGCCAGCTCGTGGGTGACGACCTCTTCGTGACCAACGTGAAGTACC
>JAFZIX010000178.1 GCA_017554135.1 Bacteroidales bacterium
CCGGTAGGAATCTTCCACATATTCGGAGGCAATAGTACGAGCCAGGCTACGTTCCTGATTGAGAAGGTCGTTGCACTTCAGACTCAGCGTGACTGATTTGATGGTCTTACTGACCGACATATTCCAACATAATTCTGGCATCCCATAGCCGGGAGTATATCCGCGAAAAATACGATGTCGAGCATCAGTCCCGATTTCCCAGTCTTTGCCAGGCTGGAAGAGGAGGTCGACACTGTAGTTGTATTCCCATATATTCATATTGGCGGCAGGGTTTAGGGAATAGGTTGCCCGTCCGTTCATCAGATTGACATCCACCTTTCCGGTAAAGAAATCCTTGTTGTATTTGAGATCTACGCCGAAGCCCCAATCGATGGAGGTCGTCCGGCTTTCGGCAAAGCCGCTCTGCCCGCTGTAGAAGTGGTCGCCGGATTCGTTTCCCCAGAATCCATCCATGAAGGTCTTGTAGTCGAAGCCTGTCAAATCCAGTCCCTGCTGCAGGGTTTGGGCCTGATAACCATAACGGTTGTTAAGGTTTGCCATGGCGGCCACGGTCAGTGTGAAATTCTTCATCTTGCCGAAAGGCTGATTGAGCATACCCGAAACCATGGCGGTGGTGCCCGGTTTCCTGGCATTCACGGGAACTGCATATCGGGCACCGGTGTTGTCAAACCAACTGGCGTAAACCGTCCCATTGGTCTCCAATTCTGCCGTAGCATACAGAGTCAGGAATGTATAGGTGGTGTAATTCACCATGTTGTAATAAGCCGAAATACTATTTCCTATGCCTGACTTAAGATAAGTGTTGCCGACAGTAATCCGCACCGGATTGGAGATGTCCGGGACCGGAATCATCTGCCTGCCGGAAACCGGGCTGGTGTAACTGGAAAACGAAAGGCTCAAATCGTAGCCATCCTTGGAATAGGAATACATGGCAATCGGCGACAGATGGAAACGCCAGTATCCTTTGCCGATTACCGTATTGATCCCAAGCATGGTTGCGTCCATTAAGTCATTGTATGCGGCAGCCGTCATACCGAACTTAACGGTGCTGGTATCATTACTGAACTGAGTCAGCAGGCTTGCTCCTTCCTGCAGAAAACGATGGTTAGTCTTGTTGGTAAAATAGTCATTGGCACTACCATCTGCATTGAAAGCGCCGCGGTCGCTGAGGTTGGATTGATAGATGCTGGAGATGGTGGCTTCTAAACCCCAACGTGGGCTCAGAGGCTCATAGTAAAAGACTTCTCCATCCAAGTCCAGTTTCTTTCCCAGGATGCCGTAGTTGAGGGTTTGCAGGGAATTCTCTAGTTTGTTTCCATTGGAGGCTCCGGCGCTGTAGTCCAGGTTGAAACCGACTCTTCTCCCCGCTTTCCCGAGCTGCGTACCCGTGAGCCCGAAGGTTCCACTGGAAAGGAACTGCTTGTTGTCCGAAAGAGAGGATGCCGACGACGTATTGAAAGGCGAAGCCGTACCGGCATAATAAGTATCCGAAAAGTTGGTGGAACTGACGCTGCTCTTGCGGAAATAGAATCTTGGGGTGAAGTCTACCAGCAAACCACCTTGCTGCTTAGACAATTCAATATTGACAAGGAACTGATCCTCCTTTCCGAAGGCATCCGTTCCGCCTTCCGTGAGAAGGTCATCACCCCCAGTGACAAAAGAAGTTCGGGATGTCCGTTTCCTATCGTCCTTGGTGACATGCCTGTAGTTTGCCGAGATGGTGGTCTCGAAGTTCTTGATTCGGTTTGTATTGTAGTTGACTCCACCCTTGATAGCGGTGGTAAGTCCTCCGAGGTCGGTGTAATCATCTTCTGGCAAGCCGCTAATGTTCGTTGACCCGGCACTTGACCCGGGTGTCTCGATATTATAAGCATTGCCGATGAAGACCGCCTGGTCCTTTTTGCCGTAAATGGAGGCCATCGCACTACCGTCGTAAAGGAACTTGGTGCCTTGAGTGAAAGGGTTGCTCTCGTTGCCGCCAAGTGTGGCTCCTGCTGCCAGGCGGGCGTCTCCGAACCAGCCTTCCTGATACTTTTCTTTCAATTCAACGTCCATGACGGTTTCCTTAGTCAGTTCTGTGCTGATGCCGCCCATTTGCGTACTCTTGCTCTCCTGACGGGAAACCTTGATCCGTTCAACTATCTTGGCCGGGATATTCTTGAGCGCCATGGACGGGTCTCCAAAGAAGAATGTCTTGCCGCCGACGGTAATCCGGTCCACCTTCTCGCCATTTACCGTTGCTGTCCCGTCCTCATTTACTTGGATACCAGGCATCTTCTTCAGCAGGTCTTCCAGCATGGCATTTTCACCGACACGGAACGAAGAAGCGTTGTAGATGACCGTATCCTTCTGGATGGTGATGGGATTTCCTGCTGCCGTGATGGATGCGGCATCAATACTCTCCGTACTTTCCTCCATGCCGATGGTGCCGAGGTCCAGGTCCCAACCCGGTGCTTGGTAGATGTCGTAAACCTTCGTGAAGGTGTTGTAGCCCAACAATTCGGCATTCAACTCATATTTCCCGGATGCAACCTTATCCAGCACGACCTGCCCGTTTTCGCTAGACACGGAGAAATTGGTGATGGTCGTGTCGCCCTGCGGAATCAAGTACACGGTAACATAGGGAATCGGCTGCGACGACTTCGCATCCAGAACCATTGCCTTGACCCTGACGTTTTGGTATTGATACCGACGCGAACTGCTGCCCGTCTCCTGGGCTTTGGAAATCACGGCAAGCGTGAAAAAGATGAGAGAAACAAGTATCTTTTTCATGTAAGAGTCTTAATATGAAGGGCTCAACAGTATTGACAAATTATGTGCCGAGAGAGTTTGATCATTCTGAATAGATATCCTCCACCATTTCAGCGCCTTCCGGGTCGGGCTGGTAGTCAAGAATGTCGCCCGGCAGGCAGTCAAGTACCTTGCAGAGTTTGTTGAGCGTTGTGAATCGGATGGCCCGACCTTTCCCCGTTTTGAGCAGGGAAAGGTTGGTCATCGAGATGCCAATCTTTTCGGACAACTCTGAGAGTTTCATGTGACGCTCCCAGAGCACTTTGTCGAGGTTGACGGTAATCATATCGCGAGTTTACTGTCTTTTGCGGCCAGGTAGGCCATTTTATAGAGTCCTGCGAAGAGAAGGACGATGAGAGGGATGAGGATTGAATTTGAATCGACTTGCAGTACGGATTCTCCTTGCACAGCCGCGTTATAATTGGTGCGGATGAAAGCGAGGACAAAAGAAAGGGGGGCGGCCCAACGGATGAGCGCGATACTGGAACGCGGGAATATTTCCCCTATTCCCAACCCTTGAATGATACGGATGATAAATATGCAGGACATCAAATATAAAAGAGTGATACCGACGGCCCGGCCAACGAAGATAAAGACCTGCCAGTCATGGATACGAGGCTCCGGATTCCATACAACAGGGTCTACGAAATTGTTCAGCCAGAATTGGGAAATCATCTGAAAGTAGGTGAATGCGAGCGTCAGGCCACCTAGGACGAAAAAGAGCTCCGTTGGCTGGAGCTCTCTGAAA
>JAFZIX010000179.1 GCA_017554135.1 Bacteroidales bacterium
ATGGCTGCGATGGGCATTATGGTAAATTCGCTGAAATACACCGTATGCGAAATGCGCCCGGACGGAAGCCGCCGCAACTCCTTCCCGTCGTGCCATACGGCCACTGCCTTCGTCGGGGCAGAACTTGTGAGGATGGAATATGGAGGATGGTGGGGCGCTGCGGCCTATACGGTGGCTGCAGCGACAGGTTTCCTGCGTATGTATAACGAGAAACACTGGTGCAGCGACGTGCTCGCCGGTGCCGGCATAGGTTTTTTGAGCGCAAAGATAGCAGGATGGATGCTGCCGTGGGAGCGCCGCCAACTGGGGAAAGTCAGTTTCCTGCCCTGGTATGCACCGGCCGGGGACGGGACGAACTATTCCGGTCTGGCGCTGAGTATTGTGTTTTAGCAGATGAAAATGAAATCTACATTATATGTATTGCTGGCTGCAATGTTAATAGTTTCTTGCAGCAAAAAAGATGAGAGGGATGCATTCGCCGGAGCGGATTCCCCGGTCGTGCCCGTGTATGAACTGGAGGACAATAGCGAACTGGCCGTCACCGACTCCATTCCAAGAGGCTCCGCGATAACGGTACTGCCCGGAAAAAGCGTGAAGGAAAATGGCATACGCTATCTCCCCGCCAGGATAGGAAAGAAGAAGTTTTATTTGCCGGAGACCGCGCTGGTTTCTACGCTGGGAGAGGCCGTAATGGAAAAGGAACTCTTCGTGCAGACCGCCGCTTCTGTCATCGACGATACACTTAGCTCACACATCTGCGGCTTTGCAAAGAAGGGGAGTAAGGTGGATGTGCTCGGCTACGACAAGATACTCCCGGACGGTAATATCCGCCGTTATAAGGTTCAGACCGGCAAGCAGCAAGGCTGGATCTTCGGCAAATACCTTGTCGGCAGCGCAGAAAAGGCCTCTGAGCGCTTCAATGCATTCGATGAAGCACATCGCGCGGTCAAGAACTCCTTCAAGGGAGGAGAGGCCGCAGGATGCGAATTCAGGCCTTATGAAAGACCGGTATTCGCCGATAATCCTATGCCCAATCCGGTGAACGCATTCTATCTCACTATCAATCCTGCCGGACTCAAGAATATCGATGCCTATATCGCGCTTGCGGACAGCACCAAAATCAATGCTTTCGTGATAGATATCAAGGACAACGAATGCCCCGGATACAAGGCCGAAGCCATGGAGAAGTATTCACCCACCAACTACAAGTGGGCTGGCGCCAATAAAGAAAAGCTCTATAAGGAAGCGATAGATAAACTGCATGCAAAGGGCTACTACGTGATCGGCCGTATAACATGCTTCAAGGACAGTTATTACGCAAAAGACCATCCCGGCTCATCCATCTGCGAAAAAGCGACGGGGCAGCCTTTCCTGCACAACAAGAGCTACTGGCCCAGCGCCTATAGCAGGGATGTGTGGCAGTTCAACGTGGAACTGGCAAAGGAATCGGTGCGAAAGTTCGGCCTTAACGAAGTAAACTTCGACTATGTCCGTTTCCCGGACAAGATGATAAGCATAGATGAGCAGATGGACTATCGTAACCGCTATGGCGAGAGCAAGGTCCAGGCAATCCAGAACTTCGTGCGCTATGCCTGCGATGAGCTTCATTCCCTCGGAGTATATGTATCGGTGGACGTGTTCGGCGAATCCTCAAATCCCGGTTACACAACGGCCTACGGGCAGTATTGGCCGGCGATTTCGACCATCGCGGATGCCATCTGCGCAATGCCTTATCCGGATCACTTCGCCGACCACTACTACGGCATTTCCAAACCGTGGAATCATCCCTACGAGATATTGAAAGCCTGGGGCAAGAGGGTGCAGGGCAGGCAGGCGGTGACTGCAAGCCCGGCTATAGTGCGCACCTGGATTCAAGCCTATCACGTAATGCGCTGGGTGGATCCGCACGGCATAGACAATAACTCCAACTTCATCGAACGGGAGATACGCGGGCTCTACGATGCCGGGCTGACCGGTGGCTTCTGCACTTGGCTGGCTTCGGGCAATATCGTCGTATATCGCTCACAGATAGATGCTTACAAGCTGGATTATCCTTCGCTTCCTCCCATCGACAGCCTTAACACCTTCATCAATCCCAACTGAGTCAGATGAAAAGAGTCCTCGCCATAGCACTTCTGATGATGCCGCTGGTTGCACTGGCATATCCCAGACCCTGCGACCATCCGCGGCTGCTGCTGCATTCCGGGGAAGAAGAGGCCGTGCGCGCTGCAATCGCCACCCAGCCCATCCTTCAGGAGGCCGACAGGTCGCTCATCTGCTTCTGCGATAAGTTGCTGGAACTGCCCCCGTTTGAGAGAAAGATGGCAGGAATGCGGATCTACAATATGCGCGAGGTGCTGAAAAGAGTGTTCGATCTTTCTTACGCATACAGGATTCATGGAGACAGGCGCTATGCAGACAGGGCCATAGAGGAGATGCTCAACGCCGTGAATTATGTAGACTGGAATCCGTCCCACTATCTTGACGTGGCCGAAATCTGCATGGGTGTATCCATAGGCTACGACTGGCTGTATGATGTTATGACCCCTGCACAGAGGAAAATCGTTGCGGAGGGCATTAAAAAGCACGCTTTCGAGACCTCAAAAAAAGATAAATACACATGGTTCTACAGCGCTTTCCATAATTGGAACCAGGTATGCAATGCGGGGCTCGTTTATGGCGCCATAGCCCTCTGGGATGAGTATTATGACGAGGCAAACCGTATAATGGACAGGTGCTTCGCCACCAACTATCTGCCCTTGAGAGAAGGTTATTCCGAAGATGGAGCCTATGCCGAGGGATACAGCTACTGGGGCTATGGAAGCGGCTTCCAGATTATGCTTATAGCGGGTCTCGAGAGCGCCTTCGGAAGCGACCTGGGGCTTATGGACAATTATGCCAAGTTCTATCGTTCCGGCCGCTTCATGCAGATGATGAACCGCCCCACGGGCTATTGCTTCAACTATGCGGACTGCGGCAAATGGGCAACCGCGGAGCATATTCTCGTCTGGCTGGCCGCCAAAACGGGGGATACCAGCCTGCTATATGAAGAAATCCCCAAACTGCGCCAGTACAACTTCAGCAGACTGGATAATGAAAGGCTCCTTCCGTTCTTTGTGATTTACGGGAAAGACATGGATTTATCGTCCATTGAGAAACCTTCAATCAATTTCTATACTACGGAAGGCCTTACGCCGCTATACATCTACAGAAGCGACTGGGACAGCCCGGATGACACCTACCTGGGAATCAAGGCCGGACTGGCGTCTTCCAATCATGGCCACAACGACATAGGGTCGTTCGTTTTCGATGCCGACGGGGTGGTATGGGCGGATGATCTCGGCAGCCAGGGATATCTTTCGCTGGAATCCAAGGGCGTGGACCTGTGGAACCGCTTGCAGAACAGCCAGAGATACGATGTCTACCGCATCAGCCCCTTCTCCCATAATATAATAACCGTAAACGGGCATAAGCCTGACGTTTACCAATATACCAGGATCTCCCGCACCTGGTGCGAAAGCGGGCGCAAGGGGGCGGAGATAAACCTTAAAATGCCCTACTGGGAAGATCTGAAGGCCTACATGCGCACGATAACGGTAGAGGGTGAGGATGATGCCGTGCTGCAGATTAAGGAAGAACTGCAAGCCCGCGAAGACACGGCAAAAGTACGCTGGGCGATGTGCTCGATGGCTGATGCGGAGATTGTGGATGCCAGCACCATCAGGCTGAGCAAGAATGGCCATTCACGCCTTCTGAAGATTGACGGATATGATGCGAAAGCGGAAATATGGTCCGCCCAGCCGGCAACGGAATTCGACTATCCGAATCCGGACAATGTTTTGGCAGGATTCACATTCAGCCTTGCCCCGGAAGAAAAGGCTACACTTAATGTCAGGCTTATAAAGGAGAAATAGAATACTATGGACATAATGAAGATACGGGCACTTATTCTGGCATCCCTGATGCTGATCACGGCTTGCAATAGCGAAACCGCGGATATCCCGGACATCAAGGAATGGCAAGCGGAGTGGATAGGGGCGTCCTGGGAAGGGGAGAGTTTCTTGCCCGAGGCAGAACATCCCACACCGGAATTCCGAAAATGCATAGATCTGGAAAGCGGAGTAATAGAAGCCCGGGCATATATCTGCGGCCTAGGCATGTTCGAGATGTATATCAACGGGCAACGCGTTGGCAAGGATTATTATGTGCCCAACGAAACGATGTACGGCATACGCGAAGAAGGATATGAATACAATATCAAGGTGGACGAACACCGCTTCAAAAACTTCCGCGTAATGTATCTTGCCTACGATGTATCCAGACTCCTTCGCAAAGGCGAGAACGACATACGCGTTATTCTTGGAAACGGATGGTATTCCGCTTTGGGGAGAAACTTGCCCAAAGGCTGGATTTCTCCCTTTGGCACACCAAGGCTGCTTTGCCAAATAGAAATAGAAGGAAAGAACGGTGCAAGCACCACTGTATGCAGCGATTCCACGTGGGAAGTACGCAAGAGTCCCATAGTCTTTAACCACATCTACCTTGGCGAAGAGTACGATGCCAGGCTGGAATCCAGCGACGAATGGCTTCCTGTGGCCAGGAGAGAAGCCCCTCTGGGGGCCCTGGAGCGCCAGCAGGGACTGGAGGACAGGATAATGGAAGTACTCAAGCCTGCAAGCATCACCAAACTGGAGGACGGCTCCTGGGAGGTGGATTTCGACGATTATGTGACCGGACGCGTGCACCTGTATGGCATAAAGGCCGAGGCAGGCACGGAAATAGTGCTGGAGCATCCCCTGACCGACGAAGAAGCAAAACAGAACTGGGTCAAGCGTACCTGGAACGGGGATTACAAGTATATCTGCAAAGGGGAGGGAGTAGAGGAATACGCACCCAGGTTCAACTGGTACTCCTTCCAGAAAGTGATAGTAAAGGGATGGCCCGGAGAACTTAAGGAGAAGAATCTCCGCGCGGAAGTGATTTACACGGACATCCGCACCACCGGGCATTTCGACTGCTCAAATCCCATGTTCGCAAAGATCAATCATCTCTTCTGGCGTGCCCAGACCGACAATATGCACATGGGGGTTGCATCCGACTGCCCGCACCGGGAGAAAGGTCCTTACACCGGCGACGGCCAGGTAGCATGCGTGGCGGTGATGCATAATTTCGATGCAAATCATTTCTACCGCAAGTGGCTGAGGGATATGTCCGACTGCCAGGATAAAGAGACCGGCTATGTGCCAAACGGAGCACCCTGGCACCCGGGATGCGGCGGCGGAGTAGGCTGGGGTGCGGCGATGTGCATCATTCCCTGGGAGCATTATGTTCACTACGGGGATATTTCCGTGCTGGAAGAGCACTACAAGGCCATGCAGGGTCAGTTGAACTTCATGGAAAGCTGGCGGACAGAAGAGGGAATAATGAACATGCAGATGCCCAGAGGTGCCGAAAAGCCCTACTATTGGATGAACCTGGGCGACTGGTGCCCGGCATACACCCTTCCTGAAGATCGTCTGGTGCACACCTACTTCCTCTGGAAATGCGCGAAATATGTTGCGAATGCCGCGGCCGCGCTTGGAAAGGATGAGGATGCGGCAAGATACAGTCAGCTGGCAGATGATGTCAGGGATGCCTTCAATGAGGTGTTCTATAATCCCGAGACCTGTTCCTACGGTTACAATAACGGTTCGAACGTATTCGCACTGTTTATGGGAGTGCCGCAGGACAGGAAGGCCGCCGTAGTAGAGTCTCTGCGCAAGGAGATAGAAGAGAATGGCGGGCATCTCAATACCGGAATCTAC
>JAFZIX010000180.1 GCA_017554135.1 Bacteroidales bacterium
CGGTCATGTTTTCCTTCGTCGCACTGCCGCGCTTCTTCTCCAGCAGTGAGATGGCTTTGTCGTATTCCTCTATAGTCTTCGGCGTGGCAGAGACCCCGGCTTCCTCAATCATCATGCTGATAGCTTCCTGGGCCTTCTCCGATTTCTCTTTCAGGCCTGCAAGCAGTTTGATACGCTCTTTGTCGGCGGGGTTCGTTTTCTCCAGCTGCTTCTGGTAGTATTGTATATTGTTTCCAAGCTCTTTGTATGTCTCGGCATTCTCTATCAGATTCGTGCCGTCATATTCATGCTTGTTATTATTTTTGTTCTTATTCTTGTCCTTTGCGAACTCATCGGCCAGTGCATGGTGCGGTGGCACTGGATCTTTCTGCGGCGACTGTGTTGCGGCCTCTCCCTTCACTTGTTGCCCCGTATAGTATTCTGCCTGGCTGTTCAGCCTGTCTGTCAGCTTACTTTTTGTGTCAATCTTCACCTTTGCGTTATAGTAGCGTGCATCGCGTTGTGCCAGTGGTACTTCCTGGAATTTCTGCCGCAGTTCGCCAAGCGTCGCGTCTCTCATCGTGCCATCGGGGTTGATTATTTTCCGGTTCCCAACAGCCCCGATAATCGTCTCGCGTTCTTCTTCCTCGCTCTCTACGGCTTTCTTCGTGTAGAACTCGGCCTTGGCTGCTATCTGCAGCAGACGGATACGCTCCCTGATGGCATCGTTCACCATGTCTTCCTTGCCCTTCAGGGTGGCTGCTGCGTCTATGTTCAAGCCCAGCGCTCGGGCGGCACGGTTGATAAAGGCCAGACGTTCGGCGGAACCTTCCTTGGCTTTCTGTATCTGGCTCTGGAGTATCTTCAGGTTCTTGATCTCTTCCGTGTGGGTTGCCTTCTCGGCTTCTGCCTGGTATTTTCCCCATTCCTCTTTCAACTCGCCCACTTTGTCCTTGGCCTCCTCGCCCTTCCCTATCAGGTGGCTCAGCAGTTCTATAACACCGCTGATAGCCAGCGTAAGACCAAGCGACATCGCTCCGTAAAGGGCTATCGTTGCAACACGCAGTGCCGTGAATCCGGCCCGTGTGGTCAGACTGGTTGCAGTGAGCATCTTCAGGGCAATATTTTCCATCCGGCTCCATCCTAGCAGGCCACTCATGGCCGACGTGATGCCAAGTCCTTTCAGCGATAGTGCCAAAACACCAACCGATGTGATGGTCTCACCAATCTGCGAACTCATGTTCAGCAGGGGCAGTGCCGGGCCTACTTTCTCGTAGATAGCATCCGATATCGCACCGAGCTTATTGGCCAGCAGTTGACTCTTCGCCGCTCCTGTTTCACCTATCGTATCGAAGGCTTCTTCTATCGTTCCGGCACTGCCACGCATATTGTCCACATTCTTGGCAAACGTGTCTGCCAGATTACCGGTCAGCGGACCCAGCGCACGGAGGCTCTCCGCGCTGCCGAACAACTTGCCGTAAACTTCTTCGCTCAGCACTTTGTGGTTCTTCGAATACTGCGCTACGGCAGCATCCAGTTGGGTCAGGAACTGACGCATGCCACCGGCTGCCTTAATTGAGGCTGCATCAAACTGGATTCCCATCTTCTGCGCCATCTCCGTGGCTTCCGAGGATGGCTTTACCAAAGCTGTGAATATGGCGGCCAGCTGCGTACTCACCTCGGCGGTGTTACCACTCACACCGGTCAGCGTCGAGAAAGTGGCCATCAGTTCATCTATGGTCACGCCAAGCGTCGAGGCGTTACCCGTCACGCGGGGAAGGGCTTGGGCCAACTGCTCAAAACTGGTCACACCGTTTTTGGCAGTCAGCTGGATCTTATCCTGGATCTCCTGGGCTGCACTCCATTCCAGACCGTAGTTCTTGATTACGGTCGAGGTCACCTTCACCACTTCTTCCAGATTAGCCAGTCCGCCCACACTCGCCTTGGCCGACTTCTCCAGGAAACTAACCCAGTTGTCTTCAGGAACCCCGTTCGAAATAACCTGATACAGACCGTTGGCCAACTGGTCTCTCGCCACAGGAATCGTCTTGCTCAGTTCCGCCACCTCATCCTTCAACTGGGCAAATCCGGCAGCATCCTTTCCGGCCATTGTATTGGCAGCGGCCATCGCCTGGCTGAAACTCTGTGCGTCAGCAGTTGCTGAATTCAACACATTGCAGAACTGTGAAACAGCACCCGTAAGGTTTCTGAAAATCTCAATTCCTTGGTTAAAAGTAATGAAAGACTCTCTCAATTTGGTAACACTGTCCTTTGTCCCGTTCAATGCTTTCTGCATTTCTTTAGCATTGAGAGTTGCACCGACAAGGCTATCCTTGCCGTCAACGTTTAAACGGATGTTAATTTTTACGTCGTTCATTTCTTTTTAACCCGTTTTTTGATGATTATTCCCGTTTTTTTTGTATATTTGTAGCGGATTTAAAATGTGAATGATATGAAGAAGATTCTCCCCAGTTGGCTCGTTGCCCTCATAGGCTTCATCGCATGGATTGTGATGGCGGTAGGATTCTTCACTTATGACGCATGGATGATCTTTTGGTCGGCCATTGTAGTAACTATCACAGGATCCATACTTGTTTATCGAGTGATTAGTAAGGCTATGGATTCAAGCGCCAGTGGTCATCTCCCTTGGTGGTACGGAGTATAGCCTTTCCCATTTGCCCCATGTCCCGTCTCTTATATGTTGCTATTGTATAGCAACCCCTTTCCGCTTCATCACCTCCAGCAGCCGTGCCTTCTGTGCTTCAGCGCTAACAGGTTCTCCTTGGCTCTTTGAAGTCCTGGCTTTATTTTTATCCCATGGCAGCGGAAGAAGTCGCTCCGGCTTCATCCTGCCTTTCACATGCGGCAGGATGACGATGCTTGCCAGGACACGCATACGCTCCCATTGTCCACGTTCACCACCGTCGCGCATCTCGCTCCAGGCTTTCGCAGCACTGTTGAAATCGTCCACGTCCAGCCGGCACCAGTCATCCAGCCGCATACCCATACAGCCAAGGGCGAACCCTAGCAGTTCTTCTATTTCCGGCGCGTTTTTTTTTCGCCGTCAGTAGCTGCTGCTCCGCCACCGGATTTCCCGGCAGCATTGAGTTGGTCTGCCCAGCTGCTCACGTCGTCCAGACCTACGGCATCGGCAAAGTCCATGAGGCTCATGTCGAACTCCTTGCCGTCGTGCTTGCATGCGCTCACGATGCAGCACCACAGGAACGTGATGTTCCCCTCAAGGTCGTTGTCCGTGATTGTCATGGCATCACGGCCGGTCTCCTTCTTAAAGCGGAGCATCGCACCCATCGTCGGTCGGCAGGGTAACTGCTTCCCGTCTAATTCTATGTATATCTCTTTCATCTCGTAATCTCTAAGTTAATCGTCATGTAACGTCTTTTGTATGTTGCGATTGCATCGCAACCGTCAATCCTAAACCCCCTCCCCCTGGGTGGAGGAAGGGGCTGTTAAGATACATGTTATTTAGCCCTCTTGCGATGCTCCGCCCTTTCCAGGATAGGTCGTGGGCTCACCGTCATTCTCCAGACTGCCGGAATAGGTCGCATCGTCCTGAGCAGGAGAGGTCTCCTCCAGCGAGGCAATGATAAATTTTCCTGACACATAGGGAGTAGCAGAGTCTTCACGCTCGAAGGCCTCTACGTCAACGCTTTGGCCCTCTCCCCATAGATTGGCTATCTCGCTGAAGCCGTTCTCTGTCTCATCGTAGAAGCGCAGACCCTCGAAACTGATGGAGATGGACATGCCGGTTACTCCCTTGCCTTTCCAAAGGCCGGCACTCTTAGCTGCAGAGGCAACAGGCTTCACGGCTCTGTCCTTGGTCTCTGAATTGAACGTCAACGTGTGGCTCGTGCAGTGACCGATGGCCTTACCGCCAACTTTCAGCAGCAGGTCGCTGCCGTTGATGTAATTTCCGTTTGAGTTTGGCATAATGTTCAAATGTTGTTTAAATGGTTTTGGAATGCTTTTTAATAGTTATCTTTAACGTTATCGCTATCGTTATCGTTAAGATTAGTACCAGCAGAAGTGCGTCCCGGGCTTTCCGCCACGTACTATTGCCTTCACCGCCACTGGCTGACTGCTGTTCAGCGTAGGCTGCGGCTTTGCCGCTGCGCTCCCAGTGGTTCTCACCGCTGCTGACCGCCTCTACATCAGGAGCCGTCCCGCCGCTGCCGTCAGCTTCGGCCTCAATCACCAGCCGTGGCTGGTTGGTGAGAGTCATGACCCCCTCCCTTGAGGGGAAGGCTGGAGAGGGGCTGCTGATGTCCGGGGAGGGACTTGGTTCCAGCATGATCCGGATTCGTGCGGTCCCCGTTCCGGGGGTTCCGCCCGCGGTCCTGATGCTCGCGCCGTGAACTGCGCTTGCCGCCAGGCTGTCTTCCGTTACTGCCGTGGAGTCCTGCGTCACACTCTTCGCTGACTTGCAACTCACTGCGCACAGGACAAATACGGCTGTAATCACATGATTCAATAGCCTCAATCGCTCGGCTGAGCCGGTTGAGCGCACGCCGGGTGCGCAGGTGCTCGGCCGTAAGTTCTTCCAGTTTCTCATTGGTCTCTTCGTACTTCTGTTGTAGTATCACAAGCGAGGACGAAACGTCTTCATACATCTGCTTGTACGTGTCATGGATCTCTTTGGCCTCACGGGTACGCCTGAGCGTACGACCGAAAAACCACGTCACCACCGAACCGATGGCACCCGAAGGTAAAGCCCATTGCAGTATGTCAAGCATTCCGTCCATCTCTCGTATTATAGTTTAGGTATGCTGCTGTTCACAGCAGCCCGATATCTTTCAGCCACCTCTTCACGTCGAAGCAGGGACAGGCCTTCTTCACGCCGGGCAGGTCTCTGTGTCCCACGATCGCCACGTCCGGATGCTTCCGGTGGAAGTTCTTCACGTACTTCGCCATGGCTTCCTTCTGAGCCTGCGTGCGGGTATCCCTATTGGTCTTCCCGTCCTTGCTCATACCGCCCACATAGACGATATGACGGCTCACCTGGTTATAACCGGCAGCACCGTTAGTCACTTCCCATGGATCCACCCAGGCATCTTCATTGTTGCCCACCAGCCGCTCCACGCCGCCGTTCAGATGGATCATGTCAGTGTAGCCTACCTGCTTCCAGCCTCTGCCACCCTTCTTCACGGGGTCGCAGTGCCAGTGCCGGATCTCGGCACTGGTCACCTCGCGACCCTCTGGGGTAGCAGTACAGTGGATGACAAGATATCTCAGAGACTTACTCATTTTCCTTTTCCTTCAGACTTGGCTTTCTCACCACCGTCAGCAGGCTCTTTAGAACCATCGGCTACCGGATTATCCTCCGGTTTCTCAGCAGGCTGCGGCTCAGCCGCGGCCAGAGTCACGTTGGTGCCTTTCCGGCCTTTGTACTCAGCACACAGACCACGTTTGAGTTGTTCTCGCGACAAATCCACCCGCACTGGCCGTATTGTTATTCCAATAATAG
>JAFZIX010000181.1 GCA_017554135.1 Bacteroidales bacterium
CTCAGTTTTACTCCAAGTATATTATAAAATAATATACTTGACCATAAGGCTGGGAGGTATAGTCTGTATTTTATGTAACGTTTATATGTAACATGTAACTTTGTTCATGCAGGCAGTGTCTTCAATCCATGAAAAAAACTTGACAAAATCTAATCAATTATTTTCTCGCGCCAAACGACTGCAGTTACGATGCCAAACATAACACGTTATGATTGCCATCATAACACGTTATAATGACCAACACAGCTGCCTGTGTCAGACGATACGTTTAATTACTTTTCTGCCCCAGACAAGCAGGAGGGCGAAGAGTAGGCGAGTGGTGAGAATCCAAAGGGCAGAGACGCCAGCTGCGGCGAAGACGAGAGTGTCCTCCAGCATTGAGTGATTCATGATAAGATGGTAGTTCACTTCATCTGCTTCCTCGCGAGTGATTTTACCTTCTTCCTCGAGCTGAAGCATCACAGCTGAGCCGTAACTGATGCCCAAAACGTTCCCGACAAGCCACAAATAAGCGGCATCCCTGGGCAAGCCGAAGAAGACCATGATAGGGGAGAGGGGACGTACCAGCTTCTGCATCAAGCCGTACTTCTCCATGAATTTCTGTACAAACATCAGGGCATAAATGATGACAAAAATCATGACACTCAGCTTCACGGAAGACAGGAGCCAGTTCCTCAAAACTTCAAGAATCGAGGCGTTCTCTGCTGAAATCGTCAAGGCCGAGAATGGTTCCGACATCTCAGGCAAAACGAGGTTCAGATAGACCGCTGCAAGCAAGGCTCCGCAGATGCGAAGGAAAGCCATTCGGAAAGGCTTGGAACCGACTTTCTTGTTAACCGTGCATTCGAGCGGCAAAGCATGGCAAATGAGTACCATGATGGCAATAATCGTGGCCTGTCGAAGCGTAAGTTCCATCGTCATCATCACAGCCAGAGCCGCGTAGGTCGTCGAAGTAGCGCCAGTCAGGAAAGCAATCGACGAAGCTCCAGGCAAGCCGATGTGGCAGAAGAGCGGATTCAGCCAACCAGCACACCAAGCAATCAGGCCGTAATACTGCGCCAAACAAACCGCAAAAGATATAGGAATCATTATCTTTAGCAACCACAAGGTCGTCTTGACCGCAGGCCTCAGGCTATCAAAAAAGATTTCACAATTTGACGACTTCACAATTTGACGATTTCACAATTTGACGATTTCACAATTTGACGTGAAAGGGCCCAGATTCAAGGTCTTCCCCGCAAAGTTCATGGAGGCCCTCAGGGAATCCACGGCAGCGGGCGTAAATGTGCTGATTTCGGGCGCATACATCGCCACGGACGCGTGGGATGAGATCTACCCCATCGGCGACAGCGGATACCAGGAGGAAGCCCGCTATTTCATCGAGCACGTGCTCGGATACCGCTGGTCCACCACCAGGGGTTCAACCAACGGGAAGGTGAAGTTCGACGGGGACGAGTACCGCTTCGCTCACGAGCCCGACGAGAACACTTACTGCGTGGAGACGGCCGGCGGCATCAAGCCTTCCGGCGGAGGCAGGACCATCGCCACCTACAGCAACCGCACCGGTGCCGGGGTTTACCATGAATTCGATGGCTACGGAGTGGTGGCCTGGAGTTTCCCGCTGGAGTTGACCGAAGGTAAAGAAGAACTTAAGACGATTATCGATAAATCATTGAAACATTTTAAATAACACTATGGAAGAAAAGAAATTCAGACTTGAGTCCGACCTGATTGGCGAACTTGAAGTGCCTGCCGATGCCTATTATGGCGTGCAGACCCAGAGGGCCATCAACAACTACAAGATTTCCACTACCCACATGAGCGATTACCCCGAATATATAATCGCAATCGCATATGTGAAGTGGGCGGCGGCGGCGGCCAACGCCGAACTCGGCGCGCTGGACCCTGCCATTGCAGATGCCATTTGCAAGGCATGCAAAGAGATAGTGGGCGGCAAACTGCACGACCAGTTCCCAGTCGACATGATGCAGGGCGGCGCAGGCACCTCGGTCAACATGAACGCCAACGAGGTTATCGCCAACAGGGCCCTGGAGATCATGGGCCACAAGAAGGGCGAATACCAGTTCTGCTCCCCCAATGACCACGTGAACTGCGCACAGTCCACGAACGACGCCTATCCCACCGCATTCCGCTATACCTTCGTAAGGATGAACAGGCAACTGGTCAAGGCCCTTACCGACCTGATCCAGGCTTTCCGCGACAAGGGCGAGGAGTTCAAGGATATTCTCAAGATGGGCCGCACCCAACTTCAGGATGCAGTGCCCATGACCTCCGGACAGGAGTTCAACGCCTTTGCAAACAATCTTGAAGAAGAACTTGCGAACCTTGAACGTAACGCAGTGCTGCTCAAGGAGATAAATATGGGCGGAACCGCTATCGGCACTGGCCTGAACGCAGTTCCCGGCTTTGCCGAACTCTGCACCGCAAAGATGTCCGAATTCACCGGCGACAGTTTCCTCAAGGCCCCCGACCTGGTGGAAGCAACTCCAGACACCGGCGCATACGTTAGCTACTCTGCAGCCCTGAAGCGTCTGGCGGTCAAGCTAAGCAAGACCTGCAACGACCTCCGCCTTATGGCTTCCGGCCCCCGCTGCGGCCTTCACGAAATCAACCTGCCCCCTATGGCACCCGGTTCTTCCATCATGCCCGGCAAGGTGAATCCGGTTATCCCCGAGGTCACTAACCAGGTGTGTTTCAAGGTGATAGGCAACGACACCACGGTTGCATTCGCCGCCGAGGCAGGCCAACTCCAGTTGAATGTGATGGAGCCCGTGATAGTGCAGTCCGTGCTGGAAAGCATCACCTGGCTCACCAACGTGATGAATACCCTGCGCGAGAAGTGCATAGTGGGCATCACCGTCAACAAGGAGC
>JAFZIX010000182.1 GCA_017554135.1 Bacteroidales bacterium
GGACCGGAGGGCGCGTTTTTGCCCTGTTTTCGATACTTCCGTCCCACTTTTGGGGACGGTAGGAGCACTGGATCGTTGATTAGACCTATCAATTGGAATTTACCAAATGAACGGAATCAGCCTGTACTTCACACTGGTTTTGTACTCTTTGTACCCCATCAGGCCTTCCTCCAGCACTTTCTCCTCATTGTTGATACGGATAACGATGAGGGGAATGTACAGAAGTATGATGGCAAACGAGATGGGCGAGGCCAGCACCAGCGGCATGGCCAGGAATAGTAGCGTCGTGGCTGAATACATCGGATGTCTGACGATACCATAGAGACCCGTGTCAATAACCTTCTGATTCTCCTGCACTTCGATGGTGCGGGACAGGTAGGTGTTCTCTCGTAGTACCTCGGCATAAAGCAGGTAGCAAGCCAGGAAGATTACTGCCGATATCCACACGGCCCAATTGGGAAGGATGTACCAGCTAAATCTCCAGTTGAGGCCTGCCACTATGAAGGCGGCAATGAAGAGTAGCCCACTCAGTTTGACGACCATCTTCTGCTCTTTTTCTTCTTCTTTGGCGTTGAGGCGCTTGCGGAGCAGTTCTTGATTCTTTGCCATCATCACCAGACCGGCGCAGAACATCGGCACAAAGAGAATGCCCATCAGGAGCCATCCTTGCCAATACTGCAGCGAGCCCGCCGGCAGGAAGATCAGTAGACCTAAAATGATTACGCCCAGCAGGAATTTACCTATGGCTTGTATGAAAATATTCTTTTTGTCCATGATGAGCAATTCGATGAAGTCTGATTTATCTGAACAAACTTACTAATTATACAGCACATCAGCAAAACCAAAGTCATTGTGTTTTCAAAAGACAACAACACGCCAGCCCTCAGGACTTATTCGATACCTAACTGAATACCAAAAAGATACACCTCCATTTAATCTTCAAAATTGGTTAGAAATTTGTTAACACCCCCGCACGTGAGCCGGCCTTTTCGGGCCGGCTTTTTGCGTGCTTGGGCGAAGGGACTCCGTCGGCCTACGTTACCCTCACCCCAAACCAGGTCCACACATCTTTACCAGCATGATGCAACGAACAACGCGGAAATCCCCCCAAACCGTGTTGCTCATTGCACGCCTTCCCACTCTATGGCGCAGGTTTCCACTCCCATGGCGCAGGTTTCAGCCTCCAATGGCACAAGTCTCCCACTCCATTGCCTTGGAGGATCGTCCCATTACACATTATTGGCCATTTTTGTGGACTGCGACGATCCGCGGATCGTGGCATTACGCATTTTTGCCCCAAAACGCGTAACGCGACGTTCCTCCCCTCCACCCATGCCAGTGTATGTACAGTTGGAACGCTGCCAGGGGCCGATTTCGTGTACATACACCGGGGAGATGTGCTGCTAGTGCCTGTTTGCCGGGGTGTATGTACACCTGGAACGCTGCCAGGGGCCGATTTCGTGTACATACACCGGAGGGGCTGGCGGCAGAAGCCGCCTGTTCGCCTTCGGCTCAATCGCTTTGCTCCGAAATCGGCCTAACGGTCCAGGGGGACGTTAGGCTCGAAAATCGGCCCAAAACAAGCCTAACGGTCCAGCAGATGGGACGTTGGGCAGGTAGAACGGGCCGTTACTACTTCGCCGGTTCCCACTTGCAGCGGACGGGCGAGACGATGGCGCCTTCTTTCTTGAGTCCGGCAAAAGCCTTGTCAACTTCCTTGCGGTCGATACCGATGATTTCTGCAATCTTTCCTGCGTTCACAGGAGCGCCGAATTCGCGCATGGCTTGTAATACTTTTTCTTTCATGACGATAAGGGTTTGGTTATTGTTTAAGTTGTTTGATGATATCGTCCAGCATGCCGAAGAGGCTCGGAAAGGTTTTCGGAGTTACACTTTCGCAGATGACGGCGTTGCCAACAGTCTCGGGGACATCGGTCAGTTTCTTCTGAAGGTCACGCCCCTTCTTCGTCAGCTTCACAATCATCTGGCGTGCATCCTCTTTGCCCTTGCTACGGGTTACAATCCCCTCTGCCTCCATCCTTTTTAGAAGTGGTGTGACGGTGTTGGTCTCCAGCAGCAGACGTTTGGCGATGTCATTTACCGGCTGCGCATCCTTCTCCCACAGCACCAGCAGCACCAGGTACTGCGGGTAAGTAAGACCATATTCACCCAGCAGCGGATGATACGCCTGGGTGAGTAGCCGGGAAGCCGTGTACAGCCTGAAACAGAGCTGATTCTCCAGTTTGAATTTTTCTTCCATTATAACATTTGCTTAATTTCCTTCTCAAAAGAGGCGGGCTCGGCAACAGGCTGGATGCTGAGCTCAGATATTTGCCATCTTACAGCTGCTTTATGAGCCAGTTCTGCAGACCTATCTTCTCGATGAGCTCCAACTGTGTTTCGCTCCAATACATGTCCTCTTCTTCGTCAAGGGCGTATGCTTTGAGAATGTCAAAGGTCTTGAAGTCATCCTGCAGGGAAAGGGTCAGCTGCTGGAGGACGGGCACTTCTTTGTGGGAGACGGCGACATCGGACTTGATGTATTCCACGGGATCGGTGAAGACAGTCACTTCGGGAGCAGCTTCAACCTTCGGAGTTCCGCCGAGGTCAAGGATGGAGAGACTGGGCTGCGAGGCCGGTGGCGTAGGCCTGAAGGGCCTGGATTGATTTATTCTTGTCCATGATGTTTTGTATTTTATTGTATGTTTATATCGTTCACGATGCAAATATACAACTTTATTTTTATATCGCAAGCGATATTTTTAAAAAAGTGAAATAATCTATTTAGGCATGGTCATCGTTTTTCCACAAAAGGGAGCAGTCCCAATAAATTTGACTACATTTGTAGATAAATGAAACGTATTGCCTTTGCCCTGTCCCTGCTTCTGATGCTGCCGCTTACTGTGGCAGCCCAGTTTCCCATTGAGATTTCACGGGAAGTGCCGTCAGACACGCTGGAGCTGTTTTTCATCGGCGACATCATGAGCCACGGCGCCGTCAGGAAGAGCGCCGAAAAACACGGCTACGATAGCTTCTTCAAATACATCCAGGACAGGATTGAACGGGCCGATATGGCCGTCGGCAACATGGAATTCCCCCTTGCGGGCGAGCCTTATTCCGGCTATCCGGCGTTCTCCGGTCCGGACAGTTATGCGGAATATCTTTCCCGGATCGGTTTTGACCTGCTCCTCGCGGCCAACAACCACATACTGGACAGGGGGACGGAGGGTTTGGGCCGCACCATCCGCGCCCTGGAAAGGATGGACATCCCCTACACGGGAATAGCCGCCGATGCCGCCTCCGACACGCTGGTCAATCCCACGATCCTGCTCGTGAAAGGCGTAAAAATAGCCCTTGTAAGCTGCACCTACGGGACAAACGTGAACTCGAACGCCAGCTGGCCCAAAGTGAATTACCAGGACAAGGAAAGAATCGGGCCGATCATGAAGCGCGCCCGCGCCCATGCCGACCTTGTGCTTGTGTTCCCGCACTGGGGCATCGAATATAAGCATTTCCACCATGCAGCGCAGGAGGAGTTCGCCCGATGGCTCGTATCCTGCGGGGCCGATGCCATCATAGGCGCGCACCCGCATGTAATCCAGGACGTGGAAGCAATCGACGGCGTTCCGGTGGTATATTCCCTGGGAAACGCGCTGTCGAACCAGAATGACCTTCCCTCCCGTCTGGAAGCGGCCCTCACCCTCCGCGTTGTCCGCACTTTCGGAGAGCCGCTGAAGCTGCTCCCCCTGCAGTTCGACTACCTCTGGTGCACCAAACCCGGCATGCTGGAAGACTCCTATTCCGCAGTGCCGGTAAGCACCCCGGAATCCCTCTGGAAAGACAAGACGGACTACCGGAACATGTCGGCCACACTCGATTCCCTTCGCGAAAAAGGATTAATTCTTAGATAGTTTCCTCTTCGAACATACGCTCGAACAGCGAGCGCAGATACACCTCGTCGTGAATGATAGCCCTTAGCGCTGCCAGGGGCTTTTCGTTGGGAGAACCCGGAATGAGCAGGTGCAGGTAGCCGCCCTCGGCATACTTTTCGTGCAGATGCTCCAGCGTACGCTCCCAGTGGCCTTCCTTTTCCAGCTCCGGATAGTGGGACAGGCCGAACTGGATGGTGCGCCGGATGATGGTCTCGGGGACGATCATGCGGTCTGCCTCGGCTACCAGACAGCCGTAGAGACTGCGCGGAGGGGTCTGGGCTGATGCCCGGTGATCCTCGGCCGCCTGCGCAATCACCTCGATCTGCTCCGGGGAGAACC
>JAFZIX010000183.1 GCA_017554135.1 Bacteroidales bacterium
AAACGCTTGTAATAATTCACAAAGCTGTCCCAGTTCCAGGAAAGACGGTCCGTGTGCGCGATACCGGCGGTAGAACCCGTCGGATTGGAGGTAAGGAGACGACTTTTGAACTTGCTGTGTTCCGTCACTCGATAGTCTCCGCCGAAAGTGCTCTTGAAGGAAAGGCCGGGAATGATCTTATACTGGATATAGAAGCTAGGATTTATACGGTATTCTACACGGTTGCTCACAAAGCCCTGCATCCATCTGTTGGGGCCATACTGCTGGTTTTCGTCATCCCCCCAGTCCACGACATCTCCCTCATCGTCATAATCCAGGATTTTGCTGTAAGGAGCCGTCGTGAGCATACTGCGCATGAGGGAAGTGGCGGCAGTAAGGGTGCCGATAGAAGCGCCCTGGGTAAGATGGGAGTCCAGGTAGGAGACACCGGATTTCATACCGATCAGGAGCTTCTTGGTAATGTTATGCTCCATGTTCAGGCGTACGGTGAGATTCTTGAATCCAGTACTCTTGATGATTCCTTCGGTATTATTAAAGCCGATAGAGAACATGTAGTTACTGTCTTTGGGTTTCCCGGCGACCGAAACATAGTAACGCTGATTCAAGGCATTCCGCATCATGTAATCCTGCCAGTCGATGGGTTCATAATGATTCCAGAACGAATCGCTTCTCATCACATTAAGACGGCTGCGGGCTGTATTAATCATGTCACTGTTGTAGGTCTGAACAATAGGACTGTCCACAATACCGCGCAGGTAGTCTACATACTCGTAGAAACTCATCATAGACTGCTTCTTGTAAGGAGTACTGACATCCACGCCGACAGAAGCAGTGATGGTAGGTTTCTCACGACTGGCACTCTTGGTGGTAATAAGGATGACACCGTTGGCACCTTGGCTTCCATAGATAGCCGTGGCCGAAGCATCCTTGAGTATTTCTACTGAGGCGATATCCATGGGGTTGATACCCATGAGACCGTTGGTCGCTTCATCTTGTCCACCGTTGTCTCCTCCCAGGTGATCTCCGTTCATCACAGACGAATCACCGCTGGTATTGATGATGATACCGTCTACCACATACAAGGGCTCGGATCCACTGTTGAAAGAACTGGCACCACGAATCTGAATAGAGACACCCGCATCCGGAGACGCGCTGTTGTTGGTCACCTGTACACCGGCGGCACGGCCCTGGAGCAAGTTACTCAGGCTGGCACTCTGACCGGCCTCACGTTCATCGATGCGTACGGAGGTCACAGACCCCGTCAAGTCGCTGCGACGCATGGACCCATATCCCACGACAATGGCATCCTCGAGTTCTTCAGAGTCTTCCTGCAGGACAATATGGACGACGGAACGATTGCCGACTTCAACGGTCTGTTCGGCATAACCCAGGCAGGAAACAATTAGCCGTACGGGCTTTCCGTCCTTGGGGGTAAAGCTGAAAGACCAATTGCCGTTTAGATCGGTGACAGCGCCTGTGGAAGTGCTTCCTTCCAGCATGACAGCAGCCCCGATGACAGGATCCGAATTACTGTCCTTGACAGTTCCCTTCACGCTGCGCGTACCCTGGGCGAAAGCAGACGCCTGGACTAGCATCAGAATGGCGATGATTATATACTTTCTCATGGTCTATTTCTCTTAAAATTTTGCACTCACTCCCAGGATCATACTGCGTACAGTAGGATACGATCCGTAATCCACGCCGTTGCTCATGATGGAGTTGCCAAAGCAGTTCACATCCGGGTTCCAACCACTGTATTTGGTGAATGTAAGGAGATTCTGTCCGCCGACGAATACTTTGATGTCGCGCAGCTTGTACCGTTTGAACGGAAGGTTATATGTGAGGGACAGTCGGGAAAGACGAAGATAATCTGCATCCTCCACATAACGGGAACTTAACTTGGTTCGGCCTTCGGCTATTACTTTGTTCAGATTGGCAATCTTGTAGCCTGAGGCGCCGGTGAACTGAAAATCCAGCGCGAGATCTTTGTATCGCAGTGTGCTGCCCAGTGCGCCAGTGAGTACCGGGACCGTATTCCCCAGAATCTGTTTATCGGCATCTGAGATTTCACCATCCTTGTTCAAATCGATAAATCCGCCATCGGGATTATCCAGATAACCATATAAAGCCCCCATCTGCTGGGATTCCGCCATAACATTCACCCAAATGTTCTTACCGATGTTACGTCCGGCCATATCCTGGTAATCCACATGGACGATGCTGCCCATATTCCAAGCTGCGTTGGCATACATGGACCACTGCCAGTCCCCGTTTCGGAAGAGAGTGGCATCCAGGTCTACCTCTATCCCGTGATTGCGGATGTTACCTTCCGTAGAATAATCCACGCTGCTGGTATGAGCCCAGTCATAATAACTTCCGTTGATCTTCCCGAAATTATAGAGATAGATGGCGTCGGCGGTTTGCTTATCATAATACTTGACAGAAAGGTTGGCCACGGAGGCAATCCCTATACGGATACCCGCATTCCATTCCCGGCTGTACAGACGGCTTAATCCGTCATAAAACACCTCCGATCCTGCTTCTACAGATGGATAGGTTCTGAGATAATTACCAAGCAGTTCATAAGGGATGTACTCCTCCATGGCGGCAAGGCCATACCCTCCCTCCAACTTGAGGTCGCTGATCAAGCTGACGTTTTTCAGGAAAAGACGATGCAGGTCTATCCAAGCCTCAGCAGCAGGCGTATTGATGGGCTTGGAAGGCGTATACTTGGGCGAATAATCCGACCGCCATACACCCTGGATGCCAACCATCCGGTTATAATCATAGCCCAGCTGACCGAAAGCGCCCCAGATGATGTAATCACGCGTAAACTTATACGGAACGGCACGACTGCCCATGGTTTGCAGGCCACGGGCCCGCAAATACGGCAAATCAAAGGACGTACCGTTCATGACACCGAACTTATTATTGCTGCCCACGGTTTCTACCGCAGCCTTGAGCTGAAGGTGATGCAAAGAGTTGATAAAGAAAGAATAACCCGTCTCTACCTTCCCGTTGTAGTTGAACAGAGTGGAGGAGAGAATGGAGGCCGCTCCATGATTGGCCATACCGAAAGACGTGCCGTTTCCATACCAGATCCGGCGCGTGTTACTCTGGAAATCGGCGCCCAAAGAAGCCTTCACATACATAGAAGGAAGCGGATTCACCTGCAGCCACACCGATGTAACGGCCCGGTAATCCTCCACATCATCGTCATAGTCATTCACCCAACCGTCCAGCGTATTGCCGGCAAAACGAGCGGGATAGCGTGCCAGAATCATGGTCGAAGGCTTACCCAGATAAGCACTTCCGGCCGCACTGTGCTGACGCCCTGCAGCCAGCGTACTGTTAAGGCCGAACCAAATGTACGGATTGGCGCGGGTTTCCAGGGCTGCGTTCATGCCACCGTACATGCTCCCCGTACGCCGCACCACACCATTGGTATGGCGCAAATAACCCGACAGATGATAGAAGGTATTGTTAGCGTTGCCCGCGTAGGAAAGCGAATGATTGTGGCTGATTCCTTTACGCAAAGCTTCACCGGTACGGTTGGGAATATCCACTGACATGTTAGAGTGCCATGAAAACTGATGGTCAACCTTCGGGAGGCGGGTTTCAACGATAATAACACCATTGGCGCCCTGAGCTCCGTAAATAGCGGTGGCCGAAAGGTCTTTCAGCACTTCGATTCTTTCTATATCGTAAGGATTCAGGAAGGCCGTTCCATTCAGGGCCGCACTATAACTTAGTTCGGAATAGTCCGGAATAAGATCTCCTTTTGTAGTATAACCGCCTTTCTGCCAGAATGCGTTCAGATTCTGTGAAAGGGCATTGGTAAGCATGACGCCATTAACGATCCACAGGGGCTCAGAATGGCCACGAAGTGTATTGACGCCACGGATATTCGTATTGACAGCGCCGTTGGGGCCGCCGTCCTGAGAGGATACCCGGACGCCGGACACCCGCCCGGCCAACAGGGCGGCCGGAGTCTGCACCGTAGCCTTGTTCACATCCAGCGTATCCAGCGCACTGTTTTGCGCGCTTACACTTACGCCCAGCACACAGGTCGCAAGGGCGATGGTAAATACTCTCTTATTCATAGACAAGACACAAATCTTTGATGCTGATGAACTTCAGATCTTCTTCCAAGGTGAGACGGTAATGCTCGCCGGCAAGGGTCTCGGGGAACAAATGCACATGCATATCATGGTGCTCCTGAACGAGGGGTACAATCTGCTTGGTGACGGCAGCTTCACCGCCGCTGATAACAGTGCCTTCTTCGTCACGCACAGTATAAGGAACTGACACTTTGCAACTAGCCTCATAGTACATAGCTACCAGACGATGTCCTTCCACATCCGGGAACTGGATATAGTCTCCTTTCCGTTTGCCTATACCCAAACCGAGCTCATTGGGACTGAGCCAGGCTCCGCAGTCCTGTCCGAACAGGATGAATGTATAGGAGCCCAAACGAGTAATGCATTCCAACTCGGTTCCGGCATAAACGCCCGAACTGTATGAGGAAGGGAATGAAACCGGTGAGCTGAAAGGGTTCGAGCTGCTACTATAGGGACGATAGGGAGCATCTAAGCTATAGTAATCCTTTCCACCCCACTCATATTCGGAATTGAATGACATGAAATTCAAATGAATGGATCCACGCTGACTTAAGTTGACAACGATAGGTTCCATGCCTTCCCGACTGATGGTAATAGTAGCATGTTTCTCTGCCACCTCGGGATCCCCGCCATGATCTGCCCTAAAACGGAAACCATCCAGGGCCTGCACGCCGGAAGAGGGAAGCAATTGAGCATGATCAAACGTGCAGTCGGAAAGCTCTGCCGTCCAGGGCCCGTTGGAACGAAGGGGAATGGTGATTTCGCAGTCATAGGGTTCCATCTTTTCGGGAACCGGCTCGGCCAGCATGAAATAGCGATCGCTCTGGGTTTGGATAAAGTCTAGAGTCTGTACCGGACAACCTGAAGCCCTCACCACCAGACGGGCGACATGAGCCTTCTCATCATCCACATTGTCAGGGAAGGTGAGCAGGATAGCCTGGCTGTCCATGCCCGCCGTTGCCGAAAGGCTAGGAACCACCGTAGAAGCAGCCCCATCTATGGAAGCCGTCCAACTGGTATTGCTTTTGACAAGGGCATAGCAACCACCGGCCACAGCAGGGACCAAGACATTGTCTTCCTGTGCGGCAAGTTCCAGCTTGGGGGAAAAGGCCTCTTGCGTGTAAGTAACCACCACGGGATCGGCCACATCTGCCCCATACAGGGTAAGAGTGGCCTTCCTGGGCTGAGAGCCTCTGTAGCGGTCAAAACTGACGACCAACGGTACCCGTTCAAACTGACCGGTCACATTGATGCGTTCTGTGATATTGGTCCTGATCCAGTCTCCACCATCGGCTGTTTCCACTTTTGCTGTCCAGGATCGGGAAGCGTTTACCCACAAGGTGTCGGTCACGGCGGGAGTCGACTCGGCAAAAGGATCCTTCACCAGGGCGTTATCCGCACTCACATTGATTTCCGTTGATTCTACACCTAATTGGGCTGGGCCTAAAGTTACCTTGTCGGCTTCACAGGCACACAGAAGGCCTGATGCCAGCGACAGGTAAAGATAGTAGATGATTTCCTTTTTCATACGAAGGTCCTTAGGTTAGTGTTATTCGCAATACAAAGATAGGAAAAGACGGCAACCGGTTTGCGCTGGTCTGATTTTATTCAGTCCCAGGCAAACCGGTTTGTATCTAAAAGACGTACAATGGCGTCTGATTACGATTATTGCCAGTCGTTTTTATCAACCAGGTTCACATTGTTGAAGCCCGAATTTCCGCACGACCCTTGTTCAGAGTGGGCGGCCGCATAGTCGGCCCAGACGTTAATCAGCCCCTGGGCCATGATAGGGAAAGTCCAGTTGCCCGAATCCCGCTCGCGGTAGGACATGGGATTATACCAGTACATGGGGACAATCCCCTTTTGAAGTGCCTTCATGGTATAATAATACGCATGCTCGGCGCGACCTTCTTCGTTCCTTAGACCCGTTGCGGGATCTATCTTGTGAAAGGCGCCATACTCACCCATGACACAAGGCCATCCCTTTGCCAATATATGTGTTTGAACGCGGTTGAACATGTCGTTGATGACTGCTTTGTCGCTTTCATAGAATTCCAAACGGCTACC
>JAFZIX010000012.1 GCA_017554135.1 Bacteroidales bacterium
ATCTCACCTTCCACATCGTGATTGGGAATGTAGCATTCCTCTTTACGCCAGTTGTACGAGAGGTAGCCCAGATGGATGAGCACCGTCAGGACATCGTCCCTGGAGTTAACTTCCGCCATATCGTTGCGGAAACTGGTTGTGTCAACGTGGCATCGGCCACCGCCAAGCATGCGAATGATATCATCCTTCAGCCCTTCGAAGTTCATGCTGATGTACGGGGTGATGGCATCGTAGGCACCTGTCGAGGCCCAGTAGCTGCGGCAGCGTCCTGCATCCACAGCCTGCATCACGCTGTTGGGATTGAACATTGACTGCTCATCGCCAATTTGGTAACCGTCGTACCACTTCTCCAAGTCATCGAAGTCCATGCCGTACTTCGCGGCCAGCGCACGCACCTCGTCCTTGGTGAAACCAAAGTATCGCCCCATCTGTCGAGGTTCAACCATAGAATACTCAACGAAGTTGTTCAGTGCCGACTGCGTGGAGTACTTCTTGATAGGTAGAATTCCAGTCATATAGACACCAGCGAAAACATATTTACCACTGACATCCTTGAACATACGGCGTAGCCAACTGACATAGAGATCCATAGCCCGAGAACCTGGCTTGAACTCACGACAAATGGCATCCCACTCGTCAATGATAAAGATGAACTGCTCGCATGTTGCCTCGTGGATGCGAATCAGCAAGTCCATAAGGTTGTCATCGTCGGAATTAGGTAACTGGGGATAGGCTTTGGCGATATCAGCTTTCAGAGTAGCATCGATGTGATGCACAATGTCATCGGTATGATAACGAGTAATGAAACCTGTCATATCCAGATAGATGACTGGAAACTTGTTCAGGTGCTTCTCAAAGTCTGGATCCTTGGCAATCTCCAAGTCAGCAAAGAGGCTGCGCGAGTCGCAGGAGTGGTCGTAGTAGGCTGCCAGCATCACTGCCGCCAAGGACTTACCGAAACGGCGGCTGCGGGTGACGCAACTGAAACTACGTTCTGTGTTGAGGGTACGATTCACAATGGGTATTAGCCCAGACTTGTCCACGTACTCGCTGTTGCGGGCTCTCTGGAATCCTGCGTTTCCGATGTTGATGTAAGTTCCCATATCTACCGATTTTTTTCTATTTTCTGCCGCAAAGATAGCCTAAAACCTTCATTCCGCCAAATCTTTTTTTAATTTATGAATAATTCATGACATAATTTATGAGTAATTCGTGTGAAAGTCATAAAGATGTGCAGCCTTCCCAGTTCCTTCTTTACATGAATTATCCATGAATCTTCATCTCTTTTCTTCTATACATTTATTCAATTTGACCATTATTAACAATTAGTTCCACTCCGAGTGGGACTTCAAAAGGAAAAACAACCCTGTTTCTGCCTCTATGTGTCCTTTTCTGTCTGGAAAATTGTTGTTTGTTGAATAATTGTTGTACTTTTGTCCCCAGATTCAAGACCTTTAAATAAAAAGACTTATGCGACCAACATTTCAAAACTGTGCTGGGATGAAACGTTTGTTTCTGCTCCTGTTGGTGATACCTTTGACCCTTCGGCTTCCGGCAGCCGTGAACCCCAGACCATTCACGATTCCCGCTATCTGGGAATGGAAGGGTGGGGAAGGGACTCTCGCCCTTACTGCCCAAAACCGCATCCTTTATGCCGACGAACGGCTGCGGACAGCGGCCGAGTCGCTGGCCAGCGACTTGCAAACCGCTGCAGGACTGAGGCTTGCGGTTGCAGTCGGCAAGAAAGCGTCCGACGGAGATATCCTCTTCGACTACCGGATCCAAAAGAAACTCGGCGAGGAAGGTTATGTCATGGATATTAATAGGTATGTGCGTGTGGAATCCACGGAGCGCGGTGCCTTCCATGCGGTGCAGACCATCTTGCAGATGCTGCAAGGCAGTAACTCCTCGTGTTCTCTCCCTAAAG
Source organism: Bacteroidales bacterium (assembly GCA_017554135.1). Classification (GTDB taxonomy): domain Bacteria; phylum Bacteroidota; class Bacteroidia; order Bacteroidales; family UBA932; genus Cryptobacteroides. Next base: position 1,928 of record JAFZIX010000012.1, read on the forward strand.
GAAAGATTACTGACCGTCCGGACTATCCTCTGCGCGGGCTGGTGATGGACTGCGGACGCAAGTACATCCCGCTGGACTACCTGCGTCGTCTGGTTCGCACAATGGCTTACTACAAGATGAACACACTCTCTGTTCACCTCAATGATAATGGTTTTCCCGCTTATTTCCACGACAACTGGGATGAGACCTACGCCGCTTTCCGCCTCGAGAGTGAGCGCTTTCCGGGCCTCACCGCCGAGGACGGCAGCTATACGAAGGAGGAGTTCCGGCGGTTCATCCTCGAGGCCGAGGCGATGGGGGTGGAGATAATCCCGGAGATTGATGCGCCTGCCCACAGTCTTGCCTTCGCCCGTTTCCGTCCCAGTCTGGGCTCACAGGAGTTCGGAATGGATCACCTAGACCTCTCGAACCCGACCGTCATCCCCTTCCTCGACAGCCTCTATGCCGAATACCTCGAAGGGCCTGCGCCCGTTTTCGCCGGGCCGAGGGTGCATATCGGAACCGACGAATACAGCAACAGCCGTCAGGAGACCGTGGAGCAGTTCCGCACGTTGACAGACCACCTAATCCGCACCGTGGAATCCTACGGCAAACAGGCCACCCTTTGGGGAGCGTTGACTCATGCGAAGGGCGCAACCCCCGTGAAAGCGGACAACGTGCTGATGTTCTGCTGGTACAACGGTTATGCCGAGCCCGATTCCATGCGCAGCCTCGGCTACCAGTTGCTCTCTATTCCCGACGGCATGACCTACATCGTGCCTGCCGCCGGTTATTACTACGACTACCTGAATATACCTTATTTATATAAGCAGTGGACGCCGGCGCAGATAGGCAATAAGCGCTTTGAGGAACGCGACCCGCAAATCAAAGGTGGCATGTTTGCCGTATGGAACGACATTGTGGGCAACGGCATTGCGGTGGCAGACATCCATCATCGTGTCTTCCCTGCGTTGCAGGTCATCGCCGAGAAGACTTGGGCGGCAGATACCGTGCGCACTTGCGACGAATGGCAGCAGCTGGCGACCTCCTTGGGCGAGGCGCCGGGAATCAATGACCTGGGACGCTACGGCAAGGGAGTCGTGTTTACA
>JAFZIX010000184.1 GCA_017554135.1 Bacteroidales bacterium
CCCTGAATCCGCTCTATTTCATCGGTGGGGCGCTGCTGGTACTGTTTATTGTCCTTGGCGTGGTGGTACTGAACTGTCTGAAGATTGCCCGGGCGAATCCGGTGGAATCGTTGAAGAATGAATAAACACGTATGAAATCTTATCTAAAATTCCTATCCCGCAATAAATTATACACTGCCATCGAGGCGGTGGGGCTGGCGGTGAGCCTTGCGTTTGTGATCCTGATCGGGAGTTACGTGGTGCAGCAGTATGAAGTGGCGCATGAGTCTCCAGACTGGAAGCGGACCTTTGTGCTGGGAAGTGACGAGTTCCTGGGCCTGACCTATTGGGACAAAGAGGAGCTGGAGATGAATATCCCTGAGGTTGCAGCTGCGACTCATGTTGCGCTGTTGTGGCAACCGGTCATCAAAATTGATGAAGAAGTCATCCGGGCAAAGGGTATTGAGGCCGATGCGGAATTCTTTGACGTATTCCCTCAGTACAGAATTGTTGAAGGGAGTGTGAAGGACTTTGTGGGGCAGAAGGATGTCCTGGTCTGCGAATCCCTGGCAAGGCGCATCGCGAAGGGTGGTGAAAGCCTTATCGGCAGCATCCTCAATGTGAATGGAGCCGACAGAACCATCAAGGGAGTATATGCCGACTTTGAGAATGCCTTTTTTATGCCCTGCGATGTCATCACGAACATCCAGGATAGCTGGGGTGCCAGCCAAGGCAAGAGTTTCAACAGTATCGGCAGTTATTCTACCTGGTATCGTGTTCGTGATAATGCAGATTTGGCCGATGTAGAAGCCAAGATCAAAACGCTTCTGCATAAAAACTACGATGCGAACTGGTCACCGGAGAAAGTAGAGAGATGGCATCCGCACCGGATGGACGAAGCCTTCTTCTTCTCCGGGAACAGCAACGGCATCAACCGTGGCGGTGACCGGCAGATGCTGCGATTGCTGACAGTTGTCGTGCTGTTGCTGCTGCTCAGTGCCATTTTCAACTATGTGAACCTGAGCCTTGCGCTCACCGGCAAGCGCTCGAAGGAGATGGCTACCCGACGCCTTCTGGGTGCAGACAAGACCGCCATCCTGGGGAAGTACATCGGCGAATCCATTGCCTTTACGGCCGTATGCTTTGCTGCAGCGCTCCTTCTGGCCTGGATTCTTGCGCCGATGGTCAGCAACCTGGTAACTGCTAGCGACGTCTCACTGGTGGCCGCCGGCATCGGTGAAACCGGGGTGAGGCTTTCGTTTATGATGACACCCGGTTATATAGTGGCCTACGTACTGGGAGTTTTGCTGCTGGGAACCATCTGCGGACTCCTTCCCGCATTCGTAGCATCTCGCTATGAGCCGATTGATGTGATCAAAGGGACGCTGCGCCGCCGGAGCAAGATGGTGCTGAGTAAGGTCTTCATCGTGGTGCAGAACGTGCTTGCCGTCTTTCTGATTGCCATGGCACTGGTTATGGAGGTGCAGATGCGGCATATGCTGTCCAGGCCCACGCATTCTGCTGTGGATAATCTGTACTACATCGAGTTCAGCTCCCGGGATTATGCTATGTCCAAGCTGCTTAAAGATAAGGTTGAGGCGTTGCCGTTTGTTACCAAAGTGGGAATGGGCCGAGGCCTTCCCGGCACTATCTTCGCCACGCTTGGTATCAAGGCTGACGAGGAACACCGGGTAGATATGCCGGTGATTCTCTGCGATACAAGCTATTTCAAGCTACTGGGGATGGAGGTCCAGCAGGACTTCGGACATCCGCTGGCACATTCCATTTGGATGAGCGAATCGGCCTTCAATGCGGCTGGCGTTACGGATACTTCCACGGTGTTCCCCCGGAGGATCAACTTCAACAATGCCCAGCCGGAGTTTATAGGCGGCGTTGTCCACGATTTCCCGACCGGGGCTGCCTCCCAGGGTGAAACCAACCCCAACGGTGCCATCATTGTGACCCGTTCCGAGGAACTGTATTATGCCAACTGCCTGCTGATTGGTACTACCGGAGAGGATAAATCCTATGATGAGGCTATCCGCAACGCTTACCGGGAATACCGGTTGGAGCAGTCCGGTGTGGAGGAGCCTGCCTGGAATTATGGATTTGTCCGCGACCTCAATTACAAGCAGCTGGAGCCGGAGCGCAGGACGCTGCGACTGGTGGAACTCTTTGCGGTGCTGTCCGTGCTGATTGCGCTGCTGGGCTTGCTGGCCATGAGTACTTACTTCGCTGATGAAAACACCAAGCAAATTGCCGTGAGAAAGGTTTTCGGGGCCGATGTAAACAGCGAGACGTGGCGGAACGTCAAGAGCTATATGCTCCTTACTGGAGTGGCCTGCCTGCTGGGTATTCCGCTGGCCATCTGGGCGGCGCAGGTCTATCTGCAGCGCTTTGCCTACAGGGTGGAGGACTACGGCTGGGTGTTTGTGGCTGCTATCGTGATTTCGTTGGCCATTGCCTTCGGCACGGTGCTATGGCAGACGTTGAAGGCGGCGAAGACCAATCCGGCGATAGAGTTGAAGAAAGAATAGTTACTATGATACTACGAAACCAACAGAGCCTGATCCGCCGGTATCCTGTGGCAGTTGTCCTGAACTTCACGGGGCTGGTGGCAGCGCTGCTTGCCTTCGCCCTGATATTCCTGCAGGCGGATTATGAGTTGTCTTTTGACAAGTGCCACCCGACGGCCGACCGGGTTTTCCGGGCCGATAAGAAAGGCGACGAATCGCTGTTCAGGAATATCCTGCCTAGAGGCTTTGCCGACGATATCATCGGC
>JAFZIX010000185.1 GCA_017554135.1 Bacteroidales bacterium
ACCTGGCCTGTGCCGCCGCCCTCGCCGTGCTCGACACCATCGAGGAGGAACATCTCGTCGACAATGCCCGCGAGACAGGCGACTACCTGATGGAACGCCTGCAAGCCCTTCAGGCGAATCAGCCCCACATCGTGGAAGTGCGCGGGCGCGGCCTGATGATAGGGCTGGAATTCAATGAGGAAATAGCCTCCATCCGCAAAAGTCTGCTTTACGACAAGCACATATTCACCGGCGTGGCCGGAAAGAACATGATAAGGCTGCTTCCACCACTCTGCCTCAGCAAGGCGGAAGCGGGAGAATTCATCACCGCATTCAAGGAGGTGCTCGCATGAAAGGCCTGATTGTCAGCAAGATAGGTGGAAACATCGCAGAGTCTCCCGAGAAGTTGGAGGCATTCTGCAAGGAGTTTGCAGCCTCTCCCTCCCCCAAGATCCTGATCCACGGGGGCGGGGTACTTGCAAGCGACATACAGAAGAAATTCGGCATCGCTCCGAACATGATCGACGGCCGCCGGGTCACTGACGCGGAAACCCTCCGAATCACCGTTATGGCATACGCCGGATGGTGCAACAAGAACATAGTTGCAACCCTGCGCAAATACGGCTGCAATGCCATTGGGCTCGCCGGCTGCGATGCATCTGTTATCCAGGCGCCGAAAAGAGCCCCCCTGAACGGCATAGACTATGGTTTCGTGGGGGATGTGACTCCCGCCTGCGTGAATACCGGAGTGCTGGAATCACTGCTCTCCGCCGGGCTTGTGCCGGTGCTCTGCTCCATGGTGCACGACGGCAACGGGCAGTTGCTTAACACCAACGCCGACACGGTTGCATCCAGCGTTGCAACGGCCATGGGTGCCTCGCTGAACTGCGTTTTCGAGTTTGCCGGAGTGCTGCAGGACCAGAACGATCCCTCCAGCCTCATCGCCGAACTCAGTTATGATGATTTCAAGGCCCTGCAGGCCGCCGGAAAGATTTCCGGAGGAATGATTCCCAAGTTGGAAAACGGCTTTAAATCGCTTTCACATGGGGCCGCATCGGTCAACATAGGAAAAACCACACTCAAGATATGAACTGCGATTTCTATATAAATCTCCTGCGCTCCATGGTGGCCATTCCTTCACCTTCCTGCAAGGAGGACGGGGTCTCCGCCAAAATCAGTGCCGCCCTGGATGAACTGGGCATCAGGCACGAGGTCCTGCGGGGGAATATATTAGCAATAAACGAGGTCTGGGACGCATCCAAGCCCACTCTGGCCCTGGATGCCCACATCGATACCGTGGCCCCCAACAACGGCTATACCAGGGATCCCTACGATTCAGGGAACGACCCCGCAATAGTCTATGGCCTCGGCTCCAACGATGACGGCGGTTCCGTGGTCAGCATGATAGCGGCTTTCAAACACTTCTACAAGGAGCAGATGCCCGTCAATCTGATGCTGATGCTCAATGTGGAAGAAGAGATTTCCGGCCCGAACGGGGCTGAATGGCTCTATAGCAGCGACGGTCCCCTCGGAGAGGGAAAGCCCTACCCCATGCCTAAATGGGTGATAGTGGGAGAGCCCACGAAGATGTGCGCGGCCACCAGCGAAAGGGGCCTGCTGGTACTCGACGGCCTGGCAGAAGGAGTCAGCGCCCATGCAGCCCGCGGCGGTGGAGATAATGCCCTGTACAAGGCTCTGGAGGATATCACTGCCCTGCGCGCACACGTTTTCGACCGCATCTCCCCGAAGATGGGAAAGGTCCATCTAAACGTCACCCAGATAGCGTCCGGCACCGCCCATAACGTAATCCCCGACCGCTGTTCTTTCGTAGTGGACATACGGCCTACCGAGCAATATACCTGCGAAGAGATAGTGGACGAACTTCAGGCCATCTGCAAAAGCAAACTTACCGCCAGGAACCTGTCCCACCGCTCCTCTGCCACCGGCGATGCTTCACCCCTGCTGAAAACGGCAGAGGCAATGGGCATACCCACCTTCACCTCCCCCACCACATCCAACTGGATGGTCATCGGTTGCGATGCAATCAAAATGGGGCCGGGTGACTCTGAGCGCTCTCACAGAGCAGACGAATACATTACCCGCAGCGAGATCGAAGGAGCCGTGGGCACTTACATCGACTTTATCCGCACTTTCTATGGCAACTCTTTGGAATAAAGGCACTTCCGCCACCTCGGCAGTGGAAGCATTCACAGTCGGCAACGACCGCATCCTGGACCTGAAACTCGCGAAATACGATGTGCAGGGCTCCAAGGCCCACATCGCCATGCTTGAGACTATCGGGCTGCTGAGCAAGGATGAACTCAGCAAACTCGACGCCGGCCTGGACAGCATTGCCGCCAGCATCGAGAACGGCAGTTTCAAACTGGAGGATGACGTGGAGGATATCCACTCCCAGGTCGAACTCCTGCTCACGAAAGAACTCGGCGAAATCGGCAAGAAGATACATTCCGGCCGCTCTCGCAACGACCAGGTGCTGCTCGACATCCGGCTCTTTCTGCGGGATGAGCTCGACTCCGTCTGCTCCGAAACCAAAGAGCTCTTCTCCACCCTGCAGGCCCTCAGCGAAAAGCATAAGGAGGTGTTGGTGCCGGGTTATACCCACGGGCAGATAGCTATGCCGTCTTCTTTCGGGCTGTGGTTCGGCGCCTATGCCGAGGCTCTGGTGGATGACCTGACCATTCTCAAGGCCGCCCGCAAGGTCATCAACCGCAATCCCCTGGGTTCTGCGGCAGGCTACGGCAGTTCCTTCCCCCTAGACAGGGAGATGACTACCCGCCTTCTCGGCTTCGATTCCCCGGTCTATAATAGCATAGCAGCCCAACTCGGACGCGGCAGGAGTGAACGTTGCGTTGCCTCCGCCCTCGGCGGCATTGCCCTGACGCTCAATAAGTTCGCGGCCGACTGCTGCATGTATATGAGCCCCAACTACGGCTTCATCCACTTCCCGGACAGCCTCACCACCGGCTCCAGCATAATGCCGCACAAGAAGAACCCTGACGTCTGGGAACTGGTGCGCGCCCGCTGCAACCGCATCCTCGCCTGCGAGAACGAGATTTCGCTTCTTTGCAGCAATCTCCCCCACGGCTATCACAGGGACTACCAGATACTCAAGGATATTCTCTTCCCGGTGCTGGAGATGACCCACGAATGTCTGGGCATTACCCTTTATATGCTTCAGAATATCGAAGTCAATACCGGCATACTGGACAATCCTCTCTACGAGCAGATGTTCACCGTCGAGGAGGTCAATAGCCGCGTGCTGAACGGAATCCCCTTCCGGGAGGCCTACAAGCAGGTTGGCAAGGAGGTGAACGAAGGCAGTTTCAAATACGATTGCAAGGGGCTGAAGGCCTCCGACCTGGGCCACACCCATATCGGAAGTCTTGGCAATCTCTGCAACGAGCAGATAGCAGCATTGATGGATAATGAATAAAGCCGAACTCATATTGGAGAACGGTCTCCGCATGGAGGGTCTGAGTTTCGGTTACGAAGCCCCCTGCAGCGGAGAACTGGTGTTTTCCACCTCCATGGTAGGATATCCGGAGAGTCTGACGGATCCTTCTTACGAGGGGCAGATTCTTTGCGTAAGTTACCCTATCATAGGGAATTACGGTATTCCCGCCATGGAGAGGGACGAGTTCGGCGTGTGTGTGGGGTTTGAGTCGGAGAGGATTCATGTCCGGGGGCTGGTGATTTCGGATTATAGCATTAAGTTCAGTCATTTCGATGCCATCAAGAGTCTGGGGCAGTGGCTTCAGGAGGAGGGCGTTCCGGCAATCTGCGGCATCGACACGCGGCACCTCACTCAACTCCTCCGAGACAACGGCACGCTTGCATCCAGAATAGTTCCATGGCAGCCGCAGGTTGCACCCTCACCGACCGCCTTGACCGCTGACGCGGACAATGCCCCTCCCATCGAGGACGATGGGTCCCTCCCTCTAAGCCGAGGGTGGCGTAGGTCCTGTGAGGGTGCACCTGTCGGCTGCGAAAGCAATCTGGCGGCGGTAGTAAGTTGCCGGGAGCAGACGCTGATGGGCAAAGGTGCCAGGCGCGTCGTGCTCGTAGATTGCGGCGTCAAACATCAGATACTACATTGTTTGCTGGAACGCGGAATAGAAGTACTGCGTGTGCCATGGGATACCGACATCAACAACATCGACGCCGACGGCATACTCGTATCCAACGGCCCGGGTGATCCATCCGCCTGCACCCCGGCGATTGAACATCTGCGCAAAGCCATCGCAGGAGACCGCCCCATATTCGGCATCTGCCTTGGAAATCAGCTTCTTAGCCTCGCTGCGGGAGCATCCACCTACAAGATGAAATACGGGCACCGCAGCCATAACCAGCCCGTGCGAATGTGCGGCACCGACCGCTGCTACATCACCTCCCAGAACCATGGCTACGCAGTGGATACCGCCACCCTGGGCGAGGACTGGGAACCGTTCTTCATAAACCTCAACGACGGCACCTCCGAAGGCATACGCCACAAGAGCAAGCCCTTCTTCTCGGTGCAGTTCCATCCGGAAGCCTCCAGCGGCCCCACCGACACTGAATTCCTTTTCGACGATTTCATCTCCGCATTATGAAAGACAGCAGCCTGAAGAAAGTCCTTATCCTGGGATCCGGTGCCTTAAAAATCGGAGAGGCCGGAGAATTCGACTATAGCGGAACGCAGGCCCTGAAGGCCCTGCG
>JAFZIX010000186.1 GCA_017554135.1 Bacteroidales bacterium
CGTAAACCTCTACCAGCAGGATGCAAAGGCCAGCCTGAAGGCAAAGAAGTACGACGATGCCATCGCAGCCGCTCTTGAATCCGTCAAGTACGGCGAGACTCCTACCGCCTACCAACTCGCAGGAACCGCCGCCTCCAACGGTGGCAAGACCAAGCAGGCCATCGAGTACTTCGAGAAGTACATCGAGCTTGCTCCTACCGCCAAGAACAGCGGGGACATCCTCTTCAGCATCGCAGTTTCTTATCAGCAGCTGAAGGATAACGCAAAGGCCAAGGAGTACTACCAGAAGGCCGTTGCAGATCCCTCCAAGATCAACCCCAAGAACCTTGAGGCCGCCAAAGCCCAGCTTGCAGCCATCAAATAATTATGACCTGCCTGGAACTTCTGGCTCCGGCAAGGAATGCTGACATCGGCATCGCAGCGATCGACTGCGGTGCCGATGCCGTATATATCGCCGGGCCGCAGTTCGGTGCCAGGAAAGATGCGGGCAATCCGATTCCGGAGATAGCCCGTCTGTGCGAACACGCACACAAATTCGGGGCGAGGGTGTTCGTGACCGTGAACATCCTTCTTCGGGATGATGAGATGGAGGAGGTCCGCCGCCAGATGCTTGCAGAGCAGGAGGCCGGAGTGGATGCCTTCATCATCCGGGATCTGCGGATATGCAGTTGGAAAGACATCACCGTGCCCCTGCACGCTTCCACTCAGTGCGCGATACGCACAGTGGAAGATGCAAAGCGCTGCGCATCAGCCGGATGCAGCAGGATAGTGCTGGAACGGGAACTGCCGCTCTCTACCGTGAAGGAAATTTGCGCCGCGGTGGACTGCGAGGTGGAATGCTTCGTCCACGGGGCCCTATGCGTATGCTACAGCGGGGATTGCCGGCTCAGCGAGTACCTGGACGGGCGCAGCGCGGACCGCGGAGAATGCATACAAGCCTGCCGCTCTCTCTACGACCTTGTGGATGAATCCGGCAAGGTGCTGGTACGGAACAAGGCACTGCTTTCACTGAAGGATCTCGACCTTCACGACAGGTTGCAGGAAATGGCCGCAGCCGGGATCTGCTCCTTCAAGATTGAAGGGCGACTCAAAAGCATTTCCTATGTGCGGAACATCACGCGCTATTATTCCGAGGCGCTGGATGCCCTGGTGGCCGCAGAACCCGACAAATACGCCCGGGCAGCCTTCGGAAAGGTTTCCGGAGGAGTCGCCGCGGATCCGTGGAAGACATTCAACCGCGGATATACCGAGTTGTTCTTCGACGGCAAACGGGGAAAATGGTCTTCGATGGATGCCCCGAAGTCGATGGGAGAGTTTATCGGAACCGTAGTTGCCCTACGGAGGCGAGGAAACATTGTCGAAATCGGGATAAAACCTACCTCCAGGGGCCTGGAACTGCATAATGGCGACGGGTTTGCCTTTGCAGGGAAGAACGGCGTTATAGGCTTCCGGGGAGACCTTTGTTCGGGAAACACCATTGTTTGCAAACCCGTTGACGGGCTTCACGAAGGGATGTCGTTATACAGGAATATCGATACCGCTTTCGAGAAGGAACTCGACCGGAATCCGGCCCACAGGGAGCTTTCAGTTGCACTTTCCGTGCGGGTACACGGAAAATGGAACATAGATGTTACAGCGGTTTCGGAGGATGGCCGGGAGTTGATGAGTCCCTTCAAGGCCGATCTGGAGAGGGCGGAGAACCGGGAGCGTGCCGAGGCGATGATTCGGGAGCAGCTTGGAAAGAGGAGCCTGCACTATCATTTTCATGTTGATTCGGTGGTTTCCGATGCCCCGGGAGCCGCTTTGCCGCTGCTCAGCGCTTCTACCATCAACAGCATCCGCCGGCTTATCGCTGAAGATCTGGATTCTATTCCGGTTCGCTTTAATCCCATTATGAATGTTGCAGCCGCGGAATCGGGCTCTGGAGCATTTTCAGCGGAAGAGACCGCCTTTCCGGCGGCTGCCCCGTATTTAATGAGATCGAAGTATTGTATTAAATACGAACTGGGGATGTGCCCGGTTCACCAGGGGGCAAAACCCTGCGGAAAACTGTTCCTGCTGAACAACGGACGCCGCCTTGCGCTGGGATTCGACTGCAAGAACTGCGAGATGACCGTCAGTCCTTCTCCCAATCAATAACCGTTAGTCCCGGAATACGCTCAAAATGACGTGTGTTATGGGTTACCAGAGTTAGTTTGTGATCTATTGCCGATGCTGCAATCAAAAGATCGAGATTATCCAGCCGGATTCCTTCTGCTTCCAATTCAGCCCTCAATCTCCCATATGTTTTCGTGCAACCAGATACCGGGAGTATTATGAAGTTGTCCTCAACAAATTCCGCCTCACCGATATGGCGTTCATAGCCACCCTTGTAGGTGCCATAGAACAACTCTCCCAGAGTTATTACACTTACTGCACAGTTTTCAATCCCGGCGTTTTCTATTCTCCGTCGGGCATCGTGCTGGTTCTTGATCATTGATATCAACACGGTTGTATCCAGAAGATATTTCATAACTCGACATTCTCCCTGTTGTTTATTCTGGAATCATGCAATTCATTAGCAATAGCCCAGGAATCCCTGGAATCACTGAACCACCCTGTCTTAGGTAAAGCGGAGAAAGGGTCATTCATCGTTGCGGCCGATTCCAATATCAAACGAGGCCCCCGCAATTCCATGGCAATGGTATCGCTTTCATGCAAAGAGAGCTCCTTTAGAATCTTAGCAGGAATGATAACGCCAAGGCTATTGCCGATTTTGATGATTTTTGCACGCATATCGTCAGTGTTTATGATATGCGGCAAAGGTATAACGATTTCCATAAATAACAAATACGTTATAACATCATTCCAGTGCAAAGGTGATTTTGACATCGCCGAAGCGGCCTTCTATGGTTTTTCCTTTGGTAAAGTAGGTCGCGCCCAACTGGCCGCGCCAGACAATATCGTCGGAACTATGGATAGGGATATCTATATCGAAGCCGTAGGTCTTGGACTTGACTTTGACTGATGCCGAGCATTTCCAGTTGGTGCGCGTGCCGCCGTCATCCTCCGAAATCAAGAAGGCAAGTTTATCGAGTTGATCAGAGAAATCCGTCACCAGGACTGCGTTGAAGCGTTTCTTCTTTCCCATCTCGCTGCGCTTCACGACCACCACAAAATCGGTAACCGAAGGTGTATAGTTCTTCAACTGCTCCTCTGTCGTGGCATAAAACCCGTCCACGCCACCGCACCACACATGGAATTCGCTCGCTCCGGCGAACCAGGGATCATACTGCCGGAGCATTGTAAAGTCCTTTATATAAAGGTTATAGCGATCCACATCCTCATCGTCTTCATCGTCCAGCCAGGACTTGGTATCCCAGAATGTCTCCAGAGGCAGACAGTCGGAATCATCGTTCTTGTTGATGACCCATACCGGCTTCTGCATCGCCACATACTCGTCCACATACACAGAATCGGTCACCTCATAGGCTCCCGGAGAACCAGAGACAATATATGCATAATTTGAAGTAGAGCCATCTCCCGGATCATAAGTTATCAGCGGCATCGTTTCTCCATCCCAGTTCTCCGAGTAGGGCCAGTAAATCTGCAGACCGGAATCCCGCAGTTCATCCAGATAGCGCTGCACGTCCGCCCCGGACTTGGTGGACGCGGCGGTCTTGGCAGCAAGATACTCCTCTATTAAAGAGCGGATTGGTGTGGAATACGCGGAAGCAGCCTTCACGGCCTCCGAATGTTTGGTACCGACCCCGGCGCCCGGAGCCGTCAGCAGATCTGCCATCATATATTCCTCGTCATAACCGTTTTCGGAAGAGGAACAGACAGCGTCGTAGACTTCATAGAGATGAGTTTTCGCAAGGGGCAGGGAAGACAGCATCTTCGCCACCTCCTGCCTGCTTGTGAGACCGTCTTTCTTGATGATTTCAACCGATCCCTCGCCTCGGTTGCAAGCGTTTGCGGAGAGCAGCACCACCGCCGCCGCAAATAGAGTTTCAGATAAGGTTTTCATTCCCCGCTATCGTTTTTGCAAAGTGAGGAATAATTAGCCGTTTTATCTGCATTTTAAACGTTTAAGTTGCAGAAACGGCAAGCGGGCATGATGTGCCCGCTAAAACCTTAGTATGTCCTGATTTAAAAGACCCCCCGGAAACATGTAAAATTTAAGTTTCCGGGCCAAGTTTGTTAACCGTTGTCGATGATATCTGACAGGAAATCGGTGATGTCCAGGCCTGCGGCGCGCACCATCTTGGGGACGAGGGAGGCGCTCGTCATGCCAGGGATGGTGTTGACTTCTAAGAAGTAAAGGCCCTCCTCCGAATATATATAATCCATCCTCACAAGGCCGGAGCAGTCGAGATTTTCGTAGATGCGGGCGGTGGTTTCCTGCACCAGTTTCACTATTTCCTCAGAGGCTTCGGCGGGGCAGACCTCACGGCTATGGCCGTTGTATTTGGCGTCGTAGTCGAAGTACTCGTTCTCGGTGATGATCTCGATAATGGGGAGGGTGTGGACCACGCCGGAGGTACGGTAGGCGGCGCAGGTGAATTCACGGCCGGTGATTCCTTCCTCCACCAGCACGGTAGGCCCTTCGGAGAAGGCATATCCCACGGCGGTGGCCACATCGGCGGGATCCTTCACCATCGTCACACCGAAACTCGATCCGCCTATGGTAGGCTTCACGAACACGGGGAACTTGAGCGATGCCGCCACCTGGGCGGAAAAGGCTTCCAAGTCGGCGCCTTTATGCACGAACGCATCCGGAGCGCACTTGACTATGCCAAGATCCCGGATATAACTTTTGCAGGCATACTTGTCGAAAGCTATGGCGCTGACGGCGGAAGAGCAGGAACTGAAGGGGATGCCGAGCATCTCCAGATAGCCCTGAAGTTGGCCGCTTTCACCCGGTGCTCCGTGCTGCATCACATACACGTAGTCGAAGTGCACCTTTTCTCCCAGCACGGTAATGCTGAAATCGGTCTTGTCCACCTCCGGGCGGGAGCCTTCAGGGAAGGGAAGACGCATGGCGCCCTTCTTCTTGCAGGCCACCAGTTGCCACTTGCCGAAACGGGCGAAAATCTCGTAAACATCGTATTTATCGCCGTCGATGCGCGAGGCTGTGAACTCCCCGCTGCGGCACGCCACCTCCCATTCGGAAGAGTCGCTTCCGTAGATGACGGCTATGGTCTTGTACTTTGCCATACTATTCGAAATAATATTCTTCTTCTGATTGAACCTCGGCTTGGCCTTCCTCGGTGGTCTCTATATCCCCACCGGTGCAGTTAAGGTTGAAATTGACTGTCGCGGGAGCGATGAAACGGTCGGCCTCGCTGAAGAGCCCGTCCGCAAGGCACTTCTTCATCCAGATACCCCAGATGGGAAGGGCCATGTTGGAGCCGCTACCCAAGGCCAGGGAATTGAAATGGATCTGGCGATCCTCGCCGCCTACCCAGACACCGCAGGTGATGCTGGGGGTGTAGCCGATGAACCAGCCGTCCGAGTTGTCGTTGGTGGTTCCGGTCTTGCCGGCAATCTCGCCCTTGAGCCCGTAGGCCGAACGCAGGCGCGCACCGGTGCCGTGATCCACCACGCCTTCCATCAGGTTCACCATCAGGTAGGCGGTATTCTCGCCGATGGCCTCCCGCTTGCGGTTGGTGAACTCGGAGAGCACGTTCCCCTGGCTGTCCTCGATGCGGGTGACATACATCGGAGTGATATAGACTCCGCGCGAAGGCAGGGAGTTGTAGGCCGCCACCATCTCGTGGATGGAAATGTCCGCGGCACCAACGCAGAGAGCGTACACCTCGTCCAGATGGCTGTAGATGCCCATCTTCTGCATCATCTCCACCATAGCGTGCGGACCGAACTGCTTCATCAGGTAGGCGGATATGTTGTTCGATGAATGCGTGAGGCCCCATTTCAGGGTCACCGTCTTGCCTATCCACTCATCCTTGTCGGTGGAGCGGGGGGTCCAGTCGGTGCCGTCACCGGCGATGAAGGACTGAGGGACGTTCATGACCTTGTCGCAGGGGGACATACCCTCCTGCATGGCAAGGGTGTAGAGGAAGGGCTTGATGGTGGAACCCACCTGGCGTTTGCCCTGGCCGACGTTGTCGTATTTGAAATAACGGTAGTTGGGGCCGCCGACATACACCTTCATGTGCCCGGTGACCGGCTCGATAGCCACCATTCCGCAGCGGAGTATGCTCTTGTACCAGAGAATGGAATCGTTCGGGGTCATCACGGTGTCGATGTATCCCTTCTTGTTCCAGGCGAACACCCGCATCTTGACGGGCTTGTCGAACTGACGGAGGATCTCCTCGTCCGGCACTCCAGCCTTGTGCTGCAGGCGGAAACGGTCGCTCCAGCGGCGAGCGTTGGACATCAGTCGGTCGCGTGTGGCCTTGTCCACATCCCCCGCGAAAGGAGCATTGCGCTTCCACTTGTTCTCCCGGTCGAACGCCTTCTGCAGATTGCTCCCCAGGTGCTCCTCCACCGCCCGCTCGGCATTCTGCTGCATGCGGTAGTTGATGGTGGTGTAGATGCGCAGGCCGTCCTTGTCGAGATTATACTTCTCTCCACCCGGCTTCTTGTTCTTGTTCAACCAGCCGAAGAGTTCGTCATCCCTCCAGCGCAGGGAATCCGCGGTGTAATCCTCCGCGAACTGATACTTGCTGCGCTTGGGCTTCTCGGCGTTCATGTCCCGGCGGAGCATGTCCCTGAAATAAGGGGCGAGGCCGGCGTTGTGGTCCCGCACCTGATACACCAGGTTGATCGGAACCTGCTTTATGGAGTCCGCCTCTGCCTTGGAGATGTATTTGTTCCTGGCCATCTGGCCTATCACGAAGTTGCGGCGGCCGAGGGCGCGTTCGGGGTTGATGACGGGGTTGTATCGGGTGGGCTTGTTTACCATTCCCACCAGGGTTGCCGCCTCTTCCACGGTAAGTTCGGAAGGCAGTTTGTCGAAGAATGTTTCGGAGGCCGCGCGTATTCCATAGGCGCTGCTGCCGAAGAAGACGGAATTCAGGTACATCACCAGAATCTCATCCTTGGTATAATTGCGCTCCAGTTTAACTGCGGTGATCCACTCTTTCAACTTGATCCACACCATGCCTATCTTGCCCACGCCGTCTTTTCGGGGATAGAGCGTCTTGGCAAGTTGCTGGGTGATAGTGGAGCCGCCTCCCTGGCTGCTGTCCCTCATCAGGATGGTCTTGACCGCGACGCGGATAAGGCCTTTGGTGTCTATGCCGGAATGCTTGCGGAAGCGTGCGTCTTCCGTGGCGATGGTGGCCGCCACCAAGTTGGGGGATAACTCGTCGTAGCTGACGAAAGTGCGGTTCTCGATATGGAAAGTAGTGAGCACCTCGCCGCCGTCCGCGATGATCTGCGTCGCCAGTTTGCTGTCCGGATGCTCAAGTTCCTCGAAAGAAGGAATCTTGGCAAACATCCACACGAGCAGCAGCAGGAAGATCAGCAGTGCGAACGGTGCGGTGACCAGAATCCAGAACCACTTGATTATTTTTTTCTTCGTTTCGTCTTTCATTTTTTTAATCTACGATTAGAATTACAAAGTTAATTTTTTTTGACGACAAATTTTGAAAATTAGCGAGTTTGTGTTTTACTTTGCAGAAAATTTGAAAGTTATGGAGGGTAATTTAGTCATAGTCGAGTCGCCTACCAAAGCCCGGACAATCCAGAAATTTCTGGGTCAGGGTTTCACGGTAAAAGCCAGCGAAGGACACATCAGGGACCTGCAGGAAAAGCAACTCAGCATAGATATCGAAGGAGGGTTCACCCCGGAATATGTCATCCCCGCAGGGAAGAAGAAGGTCGTGGAGGAACTCAGCAGGCTTGCCGCCAAGGCCGACATGGTCTGGCTGGCTTCCGATGAAGACCGCGAGGGAGAGGCTATCTCCTGGCACCTGATGGAAACTCTCGGCCTGGATAAGGCCCGCACCCGCCGCATCGCATTCCACGAAATCACCAGGGACGCCATACTCCGCGCGATAGGCAATCCCCGCGAAGTGGATATGAACCTCGTGAATGCCCAGCAGGCCCGCCGCGTGCTGGACCGCCTGGTGGGATTCGAAC
>JAFZIX010000187.1 GCA_017554135.1 Bacteroidales bacterium
CGGCGGCGCATGAAGGGCTCATGCTCGTAACTGTTCCATATATTCACCGCACTATTGCTTTCTATCTGGGGATTCGAAATCGCCCAGCGCATTCCTACTCGTATGGCCCTGTCGGCCATCTCTTTATAATACACGGCCGAAACGCCCTTGTTCTGCCACTCGGGCACGGCCCCATTGATCATCAGGTCGGTTGTTTCGAAATTGTGCATCGCCTTGAGAAGATGCCACCATCCGAAGGGGAAGAAACGCCCCTTAGCCTTCTGCAGGGCCTTTGAGATGGTAGGGAAGGAAATGCCGAAGGCCACGATCTCATCCTTCTCATCCAGCAGCAGGCAACTGGCCTTATCGGAAATGTAGGGCATCGAATCTTCCGCTTCCTGTTCTATCTCTTTCTCCGTGAAGGGGATAAAATTATATACCGTTTCTGCAAAACTGTCGCTATAGAGGCGGAAGAACTTGCGCACCATCTCCGGGTCCTTCTTGAGTTTGTCCAGGCTGCCAAAATGGAGGTTGTAGCGTTCCTCTACTATCTTGGCCACGCGACGGGCCTTCTCCGGCACTCCGTGATTGGCCACCATCTTATACTGGATCCAGTCGCACTCCTTCTCGAAGCCGAGTTGCTCCATGAAATCGTTGTAATAGGGATAATTATAGATGCAGTTGAAAGGAGGGATGTTCTCATAACCCTCCACCAGCATTCCCTGCTTGCCAAGGGTGTTGTAGTAAAGAGGACCGTGGATGGTATCCATCCCCTGCTCCTTCGCCCAAGCCTCGGCAGTGTTTACAAGAAGCTTTGCGACTTCGAAATCCTGAATGGTGTCGAACCAGCCGAAACGCACGCACTTCTTGTTGTAGCGCTCGTTATAGCGGGGATTTATCATCGCGCAGATGCGCCCGACGACCTTTATTCCGCTGACCACCATCCACATCTTATGAACGCAATACTCCAGCGCTGCATCCTTGGTGAGGTTACGCACCTCGCGGGTGTGGAGGGCCGGCACATATTGCGGACATCCCTTATAGAGATGGTCCGGGAAACGCACGAAACGCAAAATGTCTTTTGCGTCCTTTACCTCTATTACCTTATAATCTGCCATAGCCTGCAAATATAACTCTTTTTTATTTCACCCCGTTCCAGTGGGGGCCGAAACGCTC
Organism: Bacteroidales bacterium; assembly: GCA_017554135.1. Lineage (GTDB taxonomy): Bacteria > Bacteroidota > Bacteroidia > Bacteroidales > UBA932 > Cryptobacteroides. Next base: position 1,156 of record JAFZIX010000187.1, read on the forward strand.
GAAGGCGGCACGGTCCAGAGCCTCGCGATCGTCCGGATGAGCGATGCTTATCATCAGCCTTGCACGCTCCTGCAGGGACTTTCCGTAGAGATCCACCGCACCGTATTCAGTCACCACCCAGTGCGCATCCGCGCGAGGAGTCACCACTCCGGCGCCAGGGTTGAGCAGAGGAACAATCTTGGACTTGCCCTTGTTCGTTCGGGAAGCGAATGCGGTGATGCTCTTGCCACCCTCGCTCATACTTGCTCCACGCACGAATTCCAGTTGCCCGCCGGTGCCGGAGAAGATGCGCGTGCCGATGCTGTCGGCACTGATCTGCCCGGTGAAATCCACCTCCGTAGCGGAGTTGATGGCCTTCATATGGGGGTTCTGGCGGATGACGTAAGGATCGTTCACATATTTGATGTCCCTCATCAGCACATCCGGATTATGGTCGATAAAGGAGTAAACATCGTTGCTGCCGAGCAGGAAGGAGGCCACTATCTTGCCCTTGTCGATAGCCTTGTTGCTGCCGTTGATGACGCCTTTTTTGATGAGACGGAGCAGCCCGTCCGCAAACATCTCCGTGTGAAGACCCAGGTTCTTGTGGCCGGTCAACTGCGCTGCGAGCGCATTGGGAAGGGCGCCGATGCCCATCTGGATGCAGTCTCCATCCTCCACGAGGGCCGCACAGTTCTTGCCGATCAGCACCTCTGTGGGGGTAGGCTCCGCAAATGCAGCCGTCACCAGGGGCGTGTCATCCTGCACCAGATAGTCGAACTGATCCAGATTCAGAAGATCTCCGTAGGCGAAGGGAACGTTGGGATTCACCACGCCGATTACAAGGTCGGCGCTTTCCACGGCGGCGACGGAGCAGTCTACCGATGTGCCGAGAGAAACCCTCCCCTGCTCATCCGGCAGGGAAACCTGCACCAGAGCGGCCCCGAGGAGGATCTGCCTTGTGCGATAAAGTTTCTGGCTCTCTCCGAGATGGACCGGCAGGTAATCCGCAAACCCGGCATTCACATTGGCACGCACGTTCGGGCCCACGAAGAAACCCTGATCGAAGAATATGCCTTCGTAGCGGGGCTCGCTGTAAGGCGCCGGGCCTTCGGTATGGAAGTGGTGGAAGTGCAGATCCCGCACATCACCGGCGTCCGCACGGCGGCAAAGGGCGCTGATGAGGCAATGCGGCACACTGGCTACACTGCTCAGATGGATATGGCTCCCGGAGGGAATATGGCTGACGGCTTCGTCGGCGGAAACATACTTTATTGGCTTCATTCCGGTATATTTTCTTATTTTTGCAATAACTTACAAATATAACAATTATTCTGATGCATTCAAAGGAAGAAAAGCTGGAAGCTTTTGCCGAAGCGCTCGACATAATGGAGACCCTCAGGGAGAAATGCCCCTGGAACGGCGCGCAGACTACCGAAAGCCTGCGTCCGATGACGGTGGAAGAGGTTTATGAACTCAGTGATGCAGTTTTGCGGGGGGATGACAAAGACCTCCGGAAGGAACTCGGCGACGTGCTTCTCCATATCATTTTCTATGCGCGCATTGCCGAAGAAGAAGGCCGCTGGGACATCGCGGACGTGATCAACGGTCTCTGCGAGAAGATGATTTTCCGGCATCCCCACGTGTTCGGAGGAGGCCCTTCGGAAGGCATGACAGAGGAGGAAGTGGCCAAGAACTGGGAACTCATCAAGACCAAGGAAAAAGGCGGCAACCGCACCATCCTGGGAGGTGTTCCAAAAAGTTTCCCGCCGGTACTGAAGGCTTATGCAATGCAGGACAAGGCCCGTTCTGTTGGCTTCGACTGGGAAGAACCCCAGCAGGTCTGGGACAAGGTCAAAGAAGAACTCGGAGAAGCCCGCGAAGCCGTGGAAGAGCCCGGTTTCGAGCACAAGGAAGAAGAATTCGGCGACCTGCTCTTCGCCGTGGTGAATGCATCCAGGCTTTACGGCGTAGATCCTTCCGTCGCTCTCGACAAAGCCTGCGAAAAATTCCGCCGCCGCTTCACCTATCTCGAAGAGCAGACCATAGCCCAAGGCCGCGACCTCAAACAGATGTCGCTGGCCGAAATGGACGCCATCTGGGACGAAGGCAAGGCTAAAGGGTTGTAAAGAAGGAAAAGTGCACGCGGCCGTAGACTTTTTCCTTAACGAAGGCCGGGTGCGAGGTGAATGAGTGCTCGTCGCCATGTTCAAGGATGAAGTAGCACTCCGGGTGGAGGATATTCTGCCCCAAAACTTTGTCCGGAATGGTTTCAAGGCCTTCCAAAGCATAGGGCGGATCCGCAAATATAAGATCGAATTTTTCAGTGCAGATGGGCAGGAAGTCGAATACATTGTCCCGCACCATCGTCACATTGTTCAGCCCCAGCCTGGCTGCCTCGCACTTGATGAATGACGCGTTTTCCCGGGCCATTTCAACGCAATAGACACGCGCCGCACCGCGGGAAGCGAACTCGAAACTGATGGCACCGGTGCCTCCGAAGAGGTCCAGAACCTTCAAATCCTCGAACTCATATTCATTATTAAGGATATTGAAAAGGCCCTCCCTGGCAAAATCCGTGGTGGGCCGGGCCGCATAGCGTTGCGGCAAATTTATGGTCTTTCCCTTGAGGGTTCCCCCGATAATTCTCATATCTGCTCTACCGACTTGAAATAGCGGTAGAGGCTCATCTCCTCCTCCGGCCCAACCAGGCTGCGCATGCAGATGGTGGAAACCTCGGGATTCAACTGGAGTTGCTTCATCGCAAGGAAGATGTAATACTCCGCCGTGGTGAAATCCGGAGCATCGAAAACATTTGCCAGAAGAAGACTTCCGCCCTGCGCAATCGCGAGGAAGAGGCGGCCTTCCTTATGGGATGCGACAATCTTGTTATAGTCCTGGCATTTAGGGAGATCCTGCAGCACGTAGAATAACTCCGGCAGGGCCTCAACACGCTCATTCTCAACGGCATACACCAGCACGGCATCGTACTGGGGAACGGCTATCCATTTGACGGCATCGCCCTCCTTCAAAGCAACGACTTCTCCAAGGATGTCCCTTGCAGAAGTCGTGTTGAAGAAATGCGACGGCACCAGAGTGCACGCAGCGGTGAGAATGGAAACGTCCACCTCTACTCCCAGTTACCGGCGTTATTGTTAGGCGCGGTGACGGAACCCACCTGCAGGCCTTCGTAGCGGTTCTGGTCTTTCTTCTCGGCATCGAGATTGATGCGGAGTTGATTGTCCATCCCCATAAGAAGCGACTTATAAGGCATCTTGGCCTCGAACAGAGGAACCGGAACACCGGATACAGTCTTCACGATGGCCTCCATGAGCACGGTCTGCCCACCACTGAAAGGGATATACTTCAGGGAGTCAACCACGAAGTCATCCCTGTGGGTGAAGAGGGTATCCTTGACGGGAATCTTGGTCTCTACAGAGAAAACAAGGTTCTTGTCCCCCGCTTCATAGAGTTTGAGGAAATCCTCACCAGTCATCTTCTTGCGGGAAGATCTCTTGACCTTTTCGGTGTGGGCGACTGCGAGAGAGTCGTCCAGGGAACCAACCTGCATCACGATGCCCATCTTGCCGTTGTTGTAGAAGTCCGCAAGGGAATCTACGGTAGAGGTGAACTTGCCGTTCACGCTCTTGTAAGCAATCTGGAGTGTGCGGATATCCTTGAGGCGCTGGATGGCCACGGATTCACGATAAGCCTTCTGCTTGTTGAAGTTCACAGGCTTCATTATGCTCCTTACGATAAGGCATACGAGAGCGACGCAGATGAGGAACAGGACAATCTCCAAAAGAATCTTAACTGATTTTTTCATATTTCTTTTCAATAATTTCAACTATATCCGCACAAAGTTAGAAATTTCATTTTTCAAATGCAATATTCTTGCTAAATTTGCTCGCGAAAAATATGGAAAAGATCTCTTCCCTGAAGCATATAATCGGCGAGTCCTCCAGGTTGTCCGTGATTGTCCATACGCACCCCGACGGGGATGCGCTTGGCAGCGGCGCCGCGATGACCGTTTACCTACGCGAAAGGCTCGGGAAGAATGTCTGTATGATTATCCCGGACAGTGCCCCCGGCACCGTAGATTTCATCATTGAAGGCCTAGACGTACTGGATGCATCCAAGGATCCGGCAGCGGCAGAAAAGCAGATTTCCAACTCCGATCTCATCTTTATCCTGGACCTGAACGCTTTCCACCGCACCGAGCAACTTGCCGGTATTCTTTCCGCTTCCCCAGCGAAGAAGGTTCTGATAGACCACCACCTGCATCCCGAGACCGCACCGTTCGAAATGATCTTCTCGGAGCCGGAAAGATCCTCTACCTGCGAACTCCTTTATTTCATACTGAAGGATCTTGAGAGCGGGGTCATCGATGCCATCCCCTTCCGCTGCCTGGAGGCCCTGATGGCTGGCATGACCACAGA
>JAFZIX010000188.1 GCA_017554135.1 Bacteroidales bacterium
CTCCCGGTTCTTCCATCGGTGGGCTATAGTTATAGATTCTGATGCTATGCGAAAATTGGTGATTCATATTGCGATTCTTCTGGGAGCATTGTCCTGCACCAGAGAGGTTCCGTATATCCCTGAGGATACGGCAGACCGCTTGATTCTGAACGCCCAGATTGATGCGTCCGAGGGGAATCACAAGGCGTGGGTAGGAATCAGTAAGACATCGACCATTGCGAAACTGGATGATGCCACGCTTGTATGCTCGGTAAATGGGAAGGAGGTGTCGAAAGGAGCCTTTGACGAGATGCTTTCCCGGAATGCCGTCCAGTCTTGCTACCTGTTTGATGCCCTACTGCACCCCGGTGATGTCGTACGCCTCACGGCTCGTGGCTCCGGGCTGTCGGCATATGCAGAAGTGACGGTGCCTGATACGACAGGACGCCTAATGGCTGTGGACACGCTGAGCAACGGTTTTACCATGCATTTTACGGCCCATGTCAAAGATAATAACGTACAGGGGAACTATTACCGCATTGCAGTAAAAGCAAAGACACGGCAATCATACTATGATGGCGCATCGTGGTCACCGTGGTATGAGCAGAGCAGCGAAAGATCGGTTAACCATAGCAACGACCCCATCCTGGACGGCCGCATCGGCGGCTCCATCGGGGATGATTTCTACGGAATCGGAAACAATTCAAACCATTACTGCGTCTTTACGGACAAGATGTTCCCGGAATCAGATGCTGAGATTAAATTCTACATTGAAGATCATGAACTTCGAAAGATATACGCTGACAGGTATTATGAATCGCTCAAGGTTATCTGCTACGCGAATGTGTCGTTAGTTTCAATGGGACGGGAGGAATATGACTACTTGACCATACAGAATCTCCTGTATGACAACGATTATGACAGCTCTGATATGCTGGAGCCCGTCACGGTGCCAACGAATGTGATGGATGGAACCGGTTTCGTAGGCGTGTTTTTACCGAGCACCATCAGTATCAGGCTTCCCGATATTGAGGTGGTCAGATAATAAGGGCAATGCCGTTCGGCTCTGGTCGCTAATGCTGCGAGTAGAGTTAATGACATATTCGGAAGTACGCTATTCCACAGTGAAGTGCCACCAGTGCTGCGCAATCTGGTGGCATTGTCTTACGTACAATATACTACTGATATGCGAATGAATGTTGTTTGTGTATTACTACATTATCCGTCTCCTCCTTTTCCCCGCCGCCTGCAGCCTGATCCGGTTGTATGCGGCGGCGAAATCTTCAAAATCCAGCTCACGCCGGACCTTGCGTTCCAAGCGTGTGATTTTCCGTTTGAGTACCGGAATATCAAGCCTGGTTTTGTCTTCCACATTGTCCATCCTACTCCATAATTCCAGCACCTTACACTTGGTCTTGTAAATCTCACGGGCAAGACTCTGCACCTGTCCCATATACTCGGAGCGCACCTTGGCGACCAGTTCGTCCCGGAGGATGGCCTCGATGTGTTTAAGTTGCTCCCGCCGTTGTTTCCGTTTGTCGATGGACTCGCAAATGAGCATGACCAGTCCTACGATCAGAACCATTCCCAGGAGAACTCCAAGGATGCAATACAGAATTGAAATGTTCCAACGCTTCCAGCATGGCTACAATTTTTTTGCGTAATTGATGTCACGGGCCGAGAATGTTAGGATGAAGTTCCTCGCCCCGCCTTTCTCATAAAAGTACACCCGGAACACTTGGCCCCTGGTAAGGGAGACCTTGTCGAAAGTAAAGACCAGCCGCGCTTCGGATCCGGGGGCGACTACGCCCAGGCCGTAGCTCTGCTTGGGGAATACTGCCTTTTCGTACTGGAGGCCACGGCGGGTGCGGCGCTTGCTCTCCACGGCAAAGCGGGGTGCGGAGAGGTCGTAGCTGACGGCCGAAGCGTTGCTGAGGGAAATCAGTAGGAACAGGACATCGTCTTTGTAGAAGATGTTCTCGCAGAGGATGTCTATGCCGTAGCCCTCGGTTCCTATATGATAGAGTTCCTGTTTCATTTCGCTGATCTTGTCGAAGGATATGGGAGCCGACGGCACGCCGTCGGCAGAAGGCCGTGAAAAAGAAAAATCAGCGCCGGGGCGCGTGTCAACCTCCAACTGCGGTGGTACCTCACGGTAGGCGACCAGGAAGGTGTGCATATCGCCGCTGGCCTCCAAGCAGGACATGGATGTGCAAATGTCGAAGGGTTCGCGGGCCTTGACGGCCACGAAGTCCTTGCTGCCGTCCACAATCTTGGCCACGATGGCTTTGTTGCCCAGATTGACGTACTTGAGCTCGGAGCCGAAGCGGAGGTGGACCACCTGGGTGGTGGAGATAAAAAGCGTGTCTGTGGCCTGTGCGGAGGCGATTCCGGAACATAGCCACCCAAGCAGGAGGATGGCAATCAGAAGTTTCGTTTTCATTGTCTTTCAGCTTTTACAAGGTAAAACTCATAGCCGCTCACAACGGAGACGGAAAGCTCTCCGGAGGCGGATTTGGCAATGGTAGCGCCGGTGCGGATGACCGTGGAAGCGATGTCTCCCACAAGGCCCCCGAAAGTGGTCCCGGCGGTGGAAATAGCGTCGTTGGTAGCCTGGCGGCTGTTCTTTACGGCCGATGTTTCCGGGCAGTAGATACCTTGCAGTCCGTCGGTGTCGTAAGCGTCCAGGGCCAGCGGGATGATGCGGCCGTTCATCTCCAGAGA
>JAFZIX010000189.1 GCA_017554135.1 Bacteroidales bacterium
ATGCGGAGTCCACAGACCCTGCCGGAATCGAGGCCTCCCGTGACCACCGTATCTTCGGCGGTTTCTCCCTGGGCAGCGTGACCACTTGGTGGGCGTTCGAGCACAACTTCAACCATATCAAGTACTTCATTCCCATCAGCGGCAGCAGCTGGCACTTCGGCACTTACGGCGGAGCCAACCGCCCCAAGGAGACCGCGGAGTTCCTGGCAGGCCTGGTGAGCAAGTCCAAGTACAAGGATGACTTCTACGTATATGTGGGCAACGGCACCAACGATGCCGTCTATTCCCAGCCGCACAACCAGTCGATGGACATGGCGGAGATTCCGGAGGTGTTCAATTCGTTCAACTTCAGCTACCACATGAAAGAAGGCGGCCATCACGATTTCAACGCTGTCTGGGAGCACCTTTACAACGCGCTTCCGATGATATTGCCAATCCAGAAGCCTGCACAGACGAACTTCTATAACCGTAAAAGCCAGATAAGTCAAGTGATGAATGACCCGGATTTCGGCGATTGGGGACGGCTCATCTTTCCGGTCAATACGGGATACTGGAGCGGGAGCACACTGGAAGACCTGCGCCTGAACTGGTACAATTACATCGACCCCGACAAGACTGTCGAGGTCGTGAACTATATGAAGGCCAACGCCAAAAGCATTTTCGTGGACATTTATACAGAGGCAGAGAAGAAAGCCGACCCGGAGAAACGGAATGTGGGCCTGTTCTTCTTCAGGGGCGAAAAGAATGCCCCCTTTGCCATCTGCAATGCTGGTGGCGGACACGTGTACGTCGGAGCCATGCACGACTCGTTCCCGCACGCCCTCGAACTCTCCAAGAAAGGCTACAACGCCTTTGCGCTCATCTATAGGCCTGATTGGGAACCATCTGACCAGGATCTTGCCAGGGCATTGACATATATCTACGACCACGCGAAAGAGCTCGAAGTTCGTGCCGACGGTTACTCTCTCTGGGGAGGCTCTGCCGGTGCCCGGATGGCTGCCGATATGGGAAATCTCACCCATATGCACAGTTCCACCGGCAGGAATGAAATACCGCAGGCTGCAGCCGTCATCATGCAATACACGGCCTACACGACCGTCTCCCGCCAGGATGCACCCACCTATGCCAACTGCGGCAAGAGCGACGGAATCGCCCCATGGACCACCATGCAGAACCGGCTGAATCAGCTCGCATCCTGTGGTATCGCTACCGAGTTCCACGCTTATGAAGGCCTTCCGCACGGCTTCGGACTGGGCAACGGCACCGTCGCCGAAGGGTGGATCAACGATGCCATTGCCTTCTGGAAGGCACAGATATAGTTTTCATAAATCGCCATAAATCACTATCTTGCAGCATGAAAAGAATACTTCTCTCTTTTGCTTTAATAGCAACACTTCTCGGATGCACCAACTGTGGCCCAGGGAAATCGGTTTCAACCACACCGGAAGAAACTACCGTTACCCAGCCCGCCGGCGAGAAATCCATCGTCTATTTCACCAAAGAAATCACCCCGGAGGCGCTGGTCAAAATCTACGAAGCCCTTGGCCGCAAGGCCGAAGGCCGCGTGGCGGTGAAGATTTCCACCGGCGAGTCCGAACAGACGAACCATCTGCGTCCGGAACTGATCGGCGACCTGGTAAAGAAAGTGAACGGCACCTTTGTGGAATGTAACACGTCCTACGGCGGCAGCCGGAGCACGACGGAATCCCATCGCAAGGAAATCACCAAGCGCGGCTATGAAAAGATAGCGCCCGTGGATATCATGGATGCCGAGGGCGACATGCAGATTCCCGTCCAGGATACCAAGTGGATCAAGTACAACCTGGTTGGAACGCACCTGCAGAATTACGACTTCATGATTAACCTGGCCCATTTCAAGGGCCATGCGATGGGCGGTTTCGGCGGTGTACTCAAGAACCAGAGCATCGGCGTAGCGTCCAAACGTGGCAAGTGCAACATCCACTCTACCGGAAAGAGTCTTGACAATATATGGGGGCAGGAGAGCCAGGATGGTTTTCTGGAGTCTATGGCTGCAGCGGCCCAGTCTGTTGCTACGTATTTCGGCGACAAGATTCTGTACATCAACGTGATGAACAATATGTCCGTGGACTGCGACTGCAATGCCCACCCCGATACTCCGAAACTGAAGGATATGGGAATTCTGGCCTCATTGGACCCGGTGGCGCTGGACAAGGCCTGCCTGGATCTGGTCTTCGGCCATGTGGACAGTGCAGGCGATGATGCCAAGCCACTCCAGCAGCGCATCAACCGTCAGCACGGCACCCACATTGTCGACTACGCCGCCTCCATTGGGCTAGGCAGCTTGAATTATGAGATTGTTGATATAGATAAGCAATAAGATATGCAGAACTTTGATTACCAGACCCCAACCCGCCTGATCTTCGGAAAGGGCGTTGTGGAGCAGCTGCCCGAAGTGATGGCGCAGTTCGGAAAGAGAATCCTCCTCACTTACGGCGGCGGCAGCATCAAGAAGATTGGCCTGTACCAGAAGGTGCTGGAACTACTGAAAGGTTTCGAAATCGTTGAACTCCCCGGCATCCAGCCCAACCCCAAGTATGACCCCAGCGTACTGGACGGCGTGCGCCTTTGCAAGGAGCACAAGATAGATGTCATCCTGGCCGTGGGCGGCGGCAGTGTGCTGGACTGCTCAAAGGCCATTGCCACAGGCGCGTGCTATGACGGCGACCCGTGGGACCTCATCTCCTACAAGGTGAAGGCCCAGGCATCGATTCCCATCGTGGACATCATCACGCTTGCCGCCACCGGCAGTGAGTTCGATCCGGGCGGCGTGATTTCCCGCACCGAGACCAATGACAAGATAGGTTATGTGGACAAGCTCAACTATCCGAGAGTCTCGTTTCTGGACCCTACTTATACCTTCACCGTATCCAAGAAACAGACAGCCGCCGGAATTGCCGATGCCATGAACCATACCATGGAACAGTATTTCGCGGAGGACACTACGCTGCTGAATGACGGCTTCTGCGAGAGTATGCTACGCAGCCTGATGGTTAACGGCCGCAAGTGCTTGGAGAACCCCGAGGACTATACTGCCCGTGCCGAGATGATGCTCTGCTGCACCTACGGCTGTAACAGGATTCTTTCGCTGGGCAATAGCCAAAGTGGGTGGCCTTGCCACGGCATCGAGCACGCCCTCAGCGCCTACTACGACATCACCCATGGCGAAGGCCTCGCCATCATCACGCCCCGCTGGATGAAGCACATCCTGAGCGAGCGCACTCTGCCTCGCTTTGTGAAATACGGCATCAATGTCTTTAGCATTGACGCATCTCTGGACAAATGGGAAATCGCCCGCAAGGCCATCGACGAGACCTACGCCTTTTTTGAGAGCATAGGCATCCCGATGCACCTGCGGGAAGTCGGCATCGACGACAGCCGCCTGGACGAGATGGCTCACCACATCGCCGTGAACGAGGGCCTGGAGAGCGCCTACGTTCCGCTGGATGAGAAGGCCATCAAGGAGATTCTCGTCGCAAGCCTGTAACGCAGATACGCTGATTAAAGAAACCGGCTGGCAGAGCGAATCTGACAGCCGGTTTCATGTTACAGGTCTTTATTTGGGAAACATGA
>JAFZIX010000190.1 GCA_017554135.1 Bacteroidales bacterium
GGGTGCTGCCTCCGGGACCGAGCAGCGTGCTGCTGACCACCGTTCCCTGGATCTGCACATAGGCCAGGTCACTCCGTACATCCCGTATGGGAGTGATGGTGGTGCGGTCTATATAGCGGAAAGGATAGATGCGGAGGAGGTCTGCGAAGGTCTCGATGCCAAGTTCGGCCTTGAGGAGCGCGGCCCTTTTAGGCCCCACTCCGCTCAGGTACTGTATTTCCGAATTCAGCGCCGATGCCATAACACACAAATATAGCAAAAATAGTCTTTTTCTCCACCTTCTATTTAGCCGCGTAAAACGTAATTGTTTGAAAGTTAGTTAATTGCAAAAAACGCCTATGTAAAAAAGCATAGGCGTTTTTTGTAAAACACAGATAGTCAGCTTGTTACATTTTACGCTGTTTTTTATGCCTGCTGAAAGAATGAGACGGAAGCATGGAATTCAACGGCGTGGGTTGAATCGAAGATGCCGGAGATGTTCGAGGGGCGGATGCTGCCGCCTGGCATGATGGTGATGCGGCCTGCTGAGGCGTGCATGAGTTCTGCCAGCAGCGGCAGGCCTTCCATGGCTGTGGAGGCGCAGCCGGAAGTAAGCACCCTCTTGCAGCCGGCGGAGATAATGGATTCCAGCGCCTCCAGCGGCCTGGCGCAGGCATCGAATGCCTTGTGGAAAGTGACCGGCAGAGGCCCGGCGGCATTGATAATTTTGCGCAGCAAGTCTTCATCCACAAACCCGTTTGCCAAAGTGCTGTAGTTTAAGGCGGATGTTTCATTCTTCAGGCACCCAGCCACGATTCCATCAGCGCCAGCCTCGCGACAGGCCGCGATTTCATCCAGCAGCAGGGCCGCCTCTTCGACAGAATAGATATACTGCGAAGGATCATTGAAAGGCAGCCCGGGCCGCACTGACGGCAGCGCAGGCCTCACCAGCACGTTCACTGGAATGGGTGCGACGCGCTTGACTGCGCGGATCAAATCGAGGGATGGAGTCACTCCGCCGCAGGACAGGTCTTCGCATAACTCGATGCGACCTGCGCCACCGGCAACAGCCAGCAGCACGTCTTCTACCGAGGTGCAACAGGCTTCGAGAAAGTACTTCATATGCGGGGGAGGATGGATTCGAGGTCGGCTGCAAGAGAAGTGTTGTATCCGCGGGACAGATAAAAAACGCGGCCGAAACTATCGCAGACGGCAATCAGCGGCAGGCGAACCCTGGTTCCGGCTCCTTCGCAGGAGCTGTCGAGCATTCTGGCCACCGCTCCATCCGGGTCGTTGGCTGGAGTGAGGATCAGTTGCGGACGACCCCATTTATCCAGCGTGCCGGATGCAGCTGCAAGTTCCCTCCGGGCATGGGAAGATGGTTCGTCGTAATCTCCCAGCAGGGCAATCAGGAAGTTTCCTCTTCCGACCGTGGACAGGATACTGACGGGCGCGGATGCGTCTGTGGGAAGATACTGCTGCTCAACATCTATCGTACCGATGACAGGCACACCGTCGCTGGAGGCATATTTCAGCACCAGCGCTATCTTGGCGCTATTCTCTACAGTAAACAGTTCCAGATGTGCTTGTACGCTGCCGTCCGCCATCCGTATTCCGGAAGTGAGAAGGTGCTCTCCGGGTTCGAAATCCAGACGGGATATATCCGCAGGGGTCCAGTCCCTGTCTTCGTCCATAGCGATCAGGCGGGCGCTGCCATTTTCTATTTTTGAAAGGGAGAAATGCCTGTAATACAGCGGTTTATCCAGCCAGAGGAGGGGTTTGTAGTCCAGGGCGATATGAGCATGCTTCTGGCCGGAATCCGCCACCTGCCCGTGCACCTGGTCGTATCCTGCTTCAAAACCGGCAGCCCGGCACAGAGCCACATAGAAGATATCCCTGGATAGCGGATCTGCCATGCGGCTGCGCCATACATAGACCGGAGGAATGCGAAGGTGCCTGGGGTTGCCAACGGTATCCACTTTTATATTGGAATCCACCCATTCGCGGATTTCTTCTTTGGAACGGAACTGAATCCCGAGAGACTCCAGACCGCTCCGGATTTCTCCGAAGAAGGGCACAAGATTTTCCAGTTCAACCCTCGGGCAATCCAGCAGCGGGTCAAAAGTTTGCCCGCAATGCGCCAGAGCATCTTCCAGTACTTCCAGAGGCACGTCTTCTTTGTCTTTCGTGCTGAGGCTGGTGAGCAACGGTTCTACCCTGGAATCCCCGGGGTGGGCGGCACGGAAGGCATCGGCTGCAAGTTTTTGCGGCCTTTCGTTGCGGATGGAATCCTCCTGCGCCAGACGCAGCTTGTTAGCATTGATTGCTTCCGGGCTTGCATTTGTAGGGATGGGATTCTCCGGCGGTGGGACGATGTGGAAGTCGAAGGCCGCTGCCTCCCCAAAGTGATGATCCAGAGTGACGCTGCCACCTGGTTCGCCGCCATGCAGTTTGGCAATGCCGTAGTGATCATCCTTGTATGCCCATACGATAATGTCGCCGAATCCGGTGGTAAGGGCGGCCTTCCCGTCTTTTCCGGTCTTGAACCGGGCGACAGTGTAGAGTTCCGCATAGTTGTAGATCTTGAATTCTACGGTGGCGCCTTCGACGGTTTGCCCTGATGCATCCAGGACCTGCACCTCGGTGCGTCCCGCATCCACATAAGAACCTGTGACGTTTATTTCAGTGTGGTCGTCGGCTCGTTGGATTATATCCTCCTTTCCTTCATACTGCCCGAAAGCGCGCGTATGAAGCAGCATTACCCTCGAAACCGGTGCGTTGAACCATGCGTTGTTGAGTGTGGGCGCCGGTTCGCAGGCACCCATAAACCACCATTTTCCCTCCACGAAAACCTCTACCCAGGCGTGATTGTCGTCGGTATGCGCCCAGCGCGGGGTGTATACCTGGCGTGCAGGGATGCCCACGGAGCGTAGAGCGGCTACGGCCAGCACCGATTCCTCTCCGCAGCGGCCTTCCTTGTGGAGTATAGTCTGCAGGGGAGAGCAGGTGCGACCATCCGTGGGGGTGTAGGTGGCCATTTCGTGGCACCAGTGGTTGATTTCCAATGCAGCCTCGCCGGCGGACATACCTTTTATGCGCCGCATCAGCTCCGGGCCATAAGTTGTGCGGAAATCGTCCAGGGGTTCGTTGTTTACCCGCACAGGCAGCACATAGTGCAGGAATTCCTTCTCCGGAATCCTCCAATCTGCTTGCTTACGGGCATCCATTGCGGCGCGGGCGTTTGCTTCCCAGTATTCGCGAGTGGTGCAAACGCTGTCTGCAAACGACATGTTGGTATAGAGGAAATCTACATAATGCTCAACAGAAAGCTGTGAACAACTTGCCAGGAGAATCAAGGCGGATAACAGAATGCGTGGCATAACACACAAAGATAGGGAAAAAGTCTTATTTTGGGATATTAAAAATAATGCCTATCTTTCGCAAAACTAACAACAACAAACTGATTATGAAGAAGATTCTATTTGTCGCATTTGCCTTTGTGGCTGCACTCGCATTTTTCTCCTGCACCAAAGAGGATGCCAGTATCACCAATACTCTTAAATACGACGGGAAAACCTACAAGGTGGATTTCATGAGTTATGTCAATCCCGACAACACTTTCGATTCGGATATTCATTTTCTGGAAGAATCCGACCTTGAGCAGGCATGGAGCATGATGTGGGCCGTCGGTAAGGTAGGATCTTTCACTTTGCCCGCGAAAGAAGAGGATTTCCTTCTCACCAAGAATACCTACCCCAATTACGAAATAGAATTTAAGTCGGGAACGGCCAAGTCCTGGGTTGATGATAATAATCACCTATGTCTTGTAGTGGATGGCGTAACGACGGACAATAAGAAACTTAAACTCAGCGTAAAGAGTACTAACGAATAAAACAATATTGCTTATGAAAAGACTTGCAATTATTCTGATGACTGCACTGGTTGCCCTGGTATCCTGCAGTAAAGATGACACCAATCTGGAAGGCCGCTGGAATGCTCCGCGTAGTGACGAACAACCGGACGATACCGCTATCGCGCTTATTTTCAGTGGTAATAAGTTAGACCTCTATATCTGTTCTTATGGCTGGCATTTCGAAGGTACATACACCTATGCCGATAAAACAGTCAAATACAATGTCACCAAGGCTTACTCAGCCCTTACGGATGTAGAAATAGATGAAAGGACCGGCATGATTGTCGCGTATTCCGGTGGAATTGAAAGTATTGATCACAATACACTTAAACCCAATGCCGGCTATGGCTGGTACGATATGTTGATTTATCGTCCAGACCTGTATGAGGAATACAAAGATATGCTTTCCAGTTTCACGTTTGAGATAACCGGGAACGGCAAAGCCAAGAGCGACGTAATAGGCTTGATGGGAAGCACATTCACCAAGGTGAAATAACTGAAATGATCCATACTAAAAACGGGTAGCCAAATGGCCACCCGTTTTTGTTAGATGCCCGGTCAGGCCGGGCATGTCATGATGCATGATCAGAGTTGAGGGCCAGCCTTTACAAGGGCCTTGCCGGCGCGGTTGCTCTCGTACTTCTTGAAGTTCTTGATGAACCTGGAAGCGAGATCCTTCGCCTTGACATCCCACTCGGCGGCATCCTTGTAGGTGTCGCGAGGATCGAGAATGCCGGTATCGACACCCTGAAGTTTGGTAGGAACTTCGAAATCGAAGTAAGGAATGTGCTTGGTGGGGGCCTTGTCGATGGAGCCGTTCAGGATGGCATCGATGATTCCGCGGGTATCCTTGATGGAGATACGCTTGCCGGTGCCGTTCCAGCCGGTGTTCACGAGGTAAGCCTTTGCGCCGCTCTTCTTCATCTTCTTCACGAGTTCCTCTGCATATTTGGTAGGATGCAACTCGAGGAATGCCTGGCCGAAGCAGGCGGAGAAGGTAGGAGTGGGCTCGGTGATGCCGCGCTCGGTGCCTGCCAGCTTGGCGGTGAAGCCGCTCAGGAAGTAGTAC
>JAFZIX010000191.1 GCA_017554135.1 Bacteroidales bacterium
AACTCCGTTATTCCCAGCACTTTGCAGATGGCCGCAGAACTGCTGGAAGCAGGTGTGGACAGGGATGCCATAATAGACAAGATCTACCATAGCGACAGGGAGCAGCGCATCTTCGCCTTCGCCGATATGGTGGAGAAGCACCTGACCATCCTCCCCTCCGGCATTTCCTATATGGTAATGACGGAAGAGATGCAGACTGCCTACGGACTGCTGGAAGGAGAGACGGAAAGCCTGGTAAACATCCCCCTCAACATCAAGAGGGTGCGCATGAGCATTTTCATCCGGGAGGAAGATGGGTGTTTCCGAGTCAGCATACGCTCCAAGCGCGGCCTTTCAGCCCAGCACATGGCGAGGGATTTCTTCCATGGCGGAGGCCACGAACAGGCAGCCGGAGGAAAAATCTTCTGGCCGGAGGATATTCCTTCCAAAGACGCAGCCGCCGCTTATCTCGAAGAGATTGCGGCACGATTTCTGCGAAACGAAACGACGAACTGAAAGATAGTATGAAACTTAGATACCTGATTATCGCGGCATCCATTCTCGCACTGCTTTCCTGTGCGAAGGAGAAGACTGCCGGTAAAAATGACGATGCCAAGCGCTTTTTCGACGCCTGGATTTCCCAGAAATATCCGACAGCCACGAAGACTCCCCTCGGAGCATATATCATAAGCGACACTCCCGGCACAGGCATAGCCCCGGATGACTCCATATATATCAGACTGGGCTTTACCATCTACTCTCTTAACGGTGAGTTGCAGACCACAACCGTTGAAAAACTTGCAAGAAAAGCCGGCATCTACGACCGCACAGAGTATTACGGGCCCTCCGTGGTTTATCGCGGAGAGAAGCAGGAGAGTCTGGCCGCCGGGATAGAAGAGGCCATTTCTACAATGAGGGTCGGAGGAAAACGGACTCTGGTTATCCCCGGATGGCTGAGTGAAGTCAAGCGTTACGACACTCCCGAGGAATACATTAAGAATTGCTCCGGAACGGATCGCATATACGAACTGGAACTGGTGGAATGCTTCAATGACGTGGACCGTTGGGAACGCGATTCCCTGCTGAAATATCTGGCGGTCAATTATCCTGCCGCCAAGGAAGACGAGGAACTGGAGGGCTTTTTCTACCTGACAACAAAAGCGGGCGAAGATAAGGAATTCAGTAACGACACCACCCTGTACTTCAATTACACCGGCCGACTGCTGAACGGGGCCGCCTTCGACACCACCATTGCAGACACCGCCAAGGTCTGGGGCCTGTATTCTTCTTCAAAAACCTACCAGCAAACCAAGATCAACTGGTATAACAAAGACAACGAGGACTACACCACCATCACTATGGGTGACAGCGAATCCTCTACGATCCAGGGCTTTGCATACGGATTGAGCCTGATGCATCCGGGAGAGGCCGGCATATGCTTCTTCATCTCTAAATACGGATATAGCGCCTCGGGCTCCGGCGAATCAATCCCAGCCTATGCGCCCCTCTGCTTTGAACTTGAAAACACGAAGGCTCCAAAAGACTAATGGCAGAAGGCGTACAGGGTAAGGCTCCTACCGAGCTGGAAACCAGACAAATAAGCACGTTGCTCAAAGAATACGCGGTCCCTGGCATAATCGCCATGACCGCGAGTTCTTTGTACAATATGGTCGACAGCATCTACATCGGCCATATCAAGGACGTGGGCGCCCTGGCGATTTCCGGTCTCGCCGTCACTTTCCCCATAATGAACCTCGGCACTGCCATTGGCACACTGGTCGGCGTGGGCGCATCTACCCTGGTGAGCATGCTGCTCGGGCAGAAGAATTATGTGACCGCCAACAAGGTGCTGCCCAACGTAGTGACGCTTAACGTGGTTCTGGGAGCCATCTTCTCTATCCTCCTGCTATGTTTCCTGAAGCCGGTGCTGTTCTTCTTCGGCGCCAGCGAAGCCATCTATCCCTTCGCGAGGGATTATATGACCATCATCCTCGCGGGATTCATAATCTCGCACCTGTATTTCGGGCTGAACGGGATGATACGCGCCACGGGTAATCCGAAACTGGCCATGGGGCTGACTCTGTTTACGGTCATATCAAACGCCATCCTGGACCCGATCTTCATATTCGGGCTCGGAATGGGTGTGCGGGGAGCCGCCATCGCCACCGTGCTCTGCCAGACCATGTCGCTGGTCTATAGCCTGGTGTATTTCTCTTCCGGCAAGAATGTCATCCACTTCGGCAAGCGAATCTTCGGCTTCAGCGCAAAGATCGCCCGCACCTCG
The DNA here is from genome assembly GCA_017554135.1 of Bacteroidales bacterium. Taxonomy (GTDB): domain Bacteria; phylum Bacteroidota; class Bacteroidia; order Bacteroidales; family UBA932; genus Cryptobacteroides. The sequence goes on from JAFZIX010000191.1 coordinate 2,264, forward strand.
ATGGGCATAGGCCTGGGGCCTTTCCTGATGAATACCGCCGCCTGCCTGGTGTCGATGTTCATCAACCAGCAGTTGCGCCACTACGGCGGAGACCTGGCCATCGGCGCCTACGGCATCATCAACCGCATCTCCTTCCTGTTCATCATGGTGATAATGGGTATCAACCAGGGCATGCAGCCCATTGCCAGTTACAACTACGGGGCCGGCAAGGGAAAGCGTGTGAAGGAAGTTTACTGGCTGAGCGTGAAATGTGCCACAGCGGTGTCTCTGGCTGCTTTCATCGTGTCTGAACTCCTCCCCGGGCCTGCTGTTTCAATGTTCACCAACGACGCAACTCTCAAGCACCTTGCTGTACATGGCATGCGGACGATGAACTGCCTCTTCCCCATAATCGGATTCCAGATCATCAGCACCAACCTTTTCCAGTGCCTGGGGATGGTCAAGAAGAGCGTTTTCCTTTCCCTCAGCCGTCAACTTATCTTCCTGCTGCCGGCACTCTACCTGCTGCCTCTCGCCTTCGGCATAGAAGGCGTCTGGTTCAGTTATCCTGTCTCCGACGTACTGGCATTCACCTGCACTGTTATTCTTATCATACGCCTTCTCCGTCAGCTCGATTCCAATGAAGATACGCAATAAGCAATATGTTTACGCCGCCATTGCGGTGCTTGCAGTCCTGATTGTCTGCATTCTTCTGATTCCCACCGAAAAAGAGGGAAAGAGTTCCAGCAGCATACGGGGAATCAACGCGGTGATAACCAATGAGATGTCGGACACGGAGAGCCTGACAAAGATGGAGCGGGAGGTTAAGACTTTCATGCAGCGCTGGCAGATACGCGGAATGGAACTCTGCGTGATGCGGAACGACTCCCTTCTCTATGCCAAGGGCTTCGGCTGGGCAGACAAGGAAAACGATGAGCCTATGCGCCCCGGTACCATCATGCGCGTGGCATCCGTCAGCAAACTCATCACCGCCGCAGGCATCATGAAACTGGTGGAGGATGGAAAACTGCGCCTCGACGACAAAGTCTTCGGCCCGGCAGGGATACTCAACGACACCGAGTTCACCGAGAGCATTACAGACAAGGGCTATTTCGACATCACCGTGGAGCAGCTTCTTCGCCACGAGAGCGGCCTTACCATACGCCGCGGGGACCCGATGTTCCGCAGCCGGGACTGGATGAATATCTACCATCTGAAAAAGGCCCCGGACCAGGAAACCCTCACTTCCATAGCGCTGAAGAAGCGCCTTGGCTACACCCCCGGCAAGAGCCACGAGTATTCAAATTTCGGATACCTGCTGCTCAGCATGATTATCGAGCGCAAGACCGGGCAGGACTACGAGAAGTGGATGCAGAAGAATGTGTTGGAGCCCGCCGGATGCGAGGATTTCCACCTGGCATACAATACCTACGAGGAACGCTATCCCGGCGAAAGCCGCTATCATATGCAGGATAACGATCCGCCCGTACCCAAATACGACAACAGCCCTGATTCGGTAGTGCGCTGCTACGGCGGCAACGATATCCGTATGCTGAAGGGCGCAGGAGCCTGGGTATGCTCGGGGCCCGAACTCGCCCGCTTCATCGCAGCCATCGACGGCCGCAAGGGAGTGCCGGATATTCTCAGCATCAAGAGTGTGCGGGCGATGACCACATACACGGAGGATCACAAATACGGCCTCGGCTGGAACAGCGTGCATCCCGTGAAGGGCTGGATACGCACCGGCTCACTTTCCGGCACCAGCGCCTATGTGGGTTACTTCCCCGATGGTGAATGCTGGATCCTGCTTTCCAACACCCATGCATGGAAAGGTCCGAGATTCTCCCGGACCGTCCATAATTTTATTGCCGATTGCCGCAACCGCTATAGCGGCAAGATGCCAAAGCAAGATTTATTTTCTATAACATAGAAAGAAAGCGCCAGGCTCATTGCCTGGCGCTTTTACTTTATTCAGCCTTTTTGCAGCACTCGGGTTTCTCGCCACATTCGGGCTTTTCGCCGCACTTGTGGTGTTTGGGAGGGCAGGCGGGGACGGCCTCGGTGGCCTTGACAGCCTTCTTCCAAGCCTTGACGACCTTGCCTTCAGCGGTCTTCAGGTCAACAACCTGCTGGACAGCAACCTCGGGAACGGGGATTTCGGGCTTCTCGCACTTTTCCTTGCAGCAATCTTTCTTCTCGCCTTCGCATTCGGGCTTTGCTTCGTCGCATTCTGCTTTTTCTTTGCAGCAAGCGGGTTTTTCACCGCACTCCGCCTTCTCGCCGCATTCGTGCTTTTCACCGCACTCCGGCTTTTCACCGCAGCACTCTTTCTTTTCACCCTCGCATTTGCCATAGCACTCCTTCTTCAGGGCAATGACAACCTTGGTGGGCTCCACCAACTTGGCGCAAACAACCTCGCGGCCTTCAACTACGAAAGCTTCGGGGCAAACAGTCTCGGCATCGAGAGCCTCGGGATACTCGACAACAACGGCGGCAACCTTATCGGGGCCGGCGACAACGGCGGTAACCTTCTGCTTCTCGCCACAGCAACAGGCCGTGGTGATCACTGCAGCGCAAACTGCGCAAATAAATAATGACTTTTTCATAATAAATAATATTTGGTTGAACTAATATAATTCAGATAAGATGTATGCCCGGAAATCATCCTGCAAGATATCCTTGGTGCGGAACCAGATGTGCCCCTTCACATACCATGTCTCCCTGCACATATCCAGTTCTTTCTTGAACTCCGCGAGGTTCAGGTAAGGAGCATCCTGTCCTTTGTTGATGCCCTGGGCATATTTGTATGCCGCAAGTCCTACATATACTGGCACGCCCTTCGACACGAAACGCCAACTGTCCAGCACCTGCTCGAAGGCTGCGGCATCGGTGCGGCCGATAGCCCAGTAAAGTTGCGGTGCCAGATAGTCCACCGTGCCTTCGTTCACCCACATTCGCGGATCGGCATAGAGTGCGCAGGTATTGACCAGCCGGCCGGAAGGGGAAATCCCGAACACCACATCTTTCCTCACGGAGTGCGTGGTTTCACAGAGGGTGCGCACGACATGGTTGATGGTGCCGAAACGCCATTCATCCACGGGTTTTCCGGCGCCATACTTTTCGTACATATCGTTCCGCCATCCGTTCTTCTCGAAATTGCTGTCTTTACGCAATCCGTCCGGGTAGAAGTAATCGTCTATGTGCAGGCCGTCGACATCATATTTGCCGAGAATCTCCTCGGCTATCTGCCGTAGGAAATCCACCACCTCCGGATTGCCGGGATCCAGATAGAGTTTATGTCTGTAGTTCTGCACCCATTCCGGGTGGGAGATGCTCACGTGCAGGCTGTCGTGCGGAGTGACATCGTCCCTGCAGACACGAAGTGGATTGATCCAGGCGTGAATCTGCATTCCGCAGTCGTGTGCCACGTGCACTGCCAGCGCCAGCGGATCGAAGCCGGGATTCCGGCCCTCGGTGCCGGTAAGCACCGCACTCCAGGGCAGCAGTTTGGAAGGATAAAGCGCATCCATATTGCTGACCACCTGGAAGATGAGGGTGTTGCATCCGAGTTCCCGGAGCCCCTTAATCTGCTCGATCAGCCGGATCTGCTGAACTATCGCATGATCATCGCATGATGGCCAGTCGAGACCGGCCACCGTTGCCAGCCAGGCACCGCGGAACTCGTCGTTCACAACCACCAGGCTCTCGGCCTGGCCTGCGGAACGCAGACCGAAGGCACACAGGCAAATAAGCAATGTCAACAGTTTGGTTTTCACAATTTGTAAAGATAATTAATTTCGTGTAAATTTGTGCAAATCAACACTGAAATCATGAATATCCGCATTTCTCTTACTTTGGTCTGCATGGCACTGCTCTGCGCCTGCACCCCAAAATCTGCAAAAGTTGAATGGGCTCCCGCAGGAGACCATATCCGCACCGCGTGGGCGGAAAACATAAACCCTGCGAAAGTCCACCAGGAATATCCCAGGCCCCAGATGGTCAGGGACAACTATCTCAACTTAAACGGCCTATGGGACTATGCCATCACCCCCGGTGATGCCACCGAAATGCCTGAACCCGACGGCCAGATACTGGTCCCCTTCCCGCTGGAATCCTCCCTCTCCGGAGTTGCCGGCAGCCTGGATGCAGATCATGCCCTTTGGTACAAGCGCACGTTCAAACTCCCTTCCGGCTGGAAGAAAAAGGCCGTCATCCTGCATTTCGGTGCGGTCGACTGGGGATGCGAACTCTGGGTGAACGGTCACAAGGCCGGCGAGCACAAGGGCGGATACGGAGCATTCGATTTCTATATCAGCCGCTTCCTCACCAAGGGCACCCAGGAACTGGTGCTCAAGGTCACCGATGCCACCGAGACAGGCAGCCAGCAGCCCCGCGGCAAGCAGACTTTCAGCCCGGAACGCGGCAGCATCTGGTATCATCCCGTTTCCGGCATCTGGCAGACGGTATGGGCGGAAGCAGTCGATAAATGGGGCCATATCGCTGATTATCAGGTATTCAGCAATCTCCAGGACGGCACTATCACCGTTTTCCCGGAGGTCCGCGGAGATGGCGAGGCCGTTGTTGAATTGCTCGAAGGAGGGCTCAACTACGACCCCGAAAAGCCCGGGCACAAGGTCATCGCCAGCGCCACCGCAAGCGAGGGCAAGGCAGTGCTGAAAGTGGAGGATCCCCAGCTTTGGAGCCCGGAGAATCCCTATCTCTATGGCCTGCGCATAAAACTGGTGAACGACGGCAAGACCATCGACAAGGTTGAGGCCTACACCGCAATGAGGGAGATTTCCGTCAAGGAGGATGCGGAAGGCCACAAGCGTATGGCGCTCAACGGCGAGCCGCTCTTCCACTATGGCCCTCTGGACCAGGGCTGGTGGCCGGACGGTCTCTACACCGCTCCCACCGACGAGGCCCTCAGATTCGACATCGAGCGAACCAAGGAATATGGATTCAACATGATTCGCAAGCATGTGAAGGTGGAACCGGACCGCTGGTATTTCCATTGCGACCAGATTGGCATAATGGTATGGCAGGATATGCCCAGCGTCACCGCTTGCGGAAAGGGTGAATGGGCCCAGGGCATAGACAAGTACGATGCCGGCAATTCCAATCAGTTGGATATGAGGGCCCGTGGCAACTTCATCCGCGAATGGCAGGAGATCATCAACCAGCATAAGAAGTTCCCTTGCATAGTAGTTTGGGTGCCCTTCAACGAGGCCTGGGGCCAGTTCGACACCGAGAAGATTGTCCAGATGACAAAACTGATGGACCCGTTCCGTCTGGTGAACATGGCTTCCGGGGGCAACTGGATTTCCGGGGGCGTCGGGGACATCCTCGATTCGCACCATTATCCCAATCCTGCAATGCGCATCTGGGATCCGGCACTGGTCAACGTGCTGGGTGAATATGGCGGCATAGGCTTGCCCGTAGAGGGCCATACCTGGATGGACCAGCGCAACTGGGGCTACGTGAAACTCTCGAGCGTGGAGGAAACCACCGCCAAGTACGAGGAATTTGCAAAGCAGATAATCCCTCTGGTTAAGGAAGGATGCTCCGCTGCCGTCTATACCCAGACTACAGACGTTGAACGCGAGGTGAACGGCCTTATGACCAACGACCGCAAGGTGGATAAACTCATCCCCGAGCGCGTCGCCGCTGCCAACCGCGAGGTTATTGAATCGATGTAAATTATAATGGGAACCAATAATCACTCCAATATGAATCGTTTGTTTTATATATTGGCAATTATAGGTGGGATGTTTTGCACGGCATGTAGCCATCAATCATCAGACACTCCAGACAAGAAAAATGGTATAAGCGCCAGGAAAAAGTGCTGGACTATCACCTCAACAAAAGCCGGTGATGAGGCAACAGCAGGTGATGTAGTCGCACAAGATACTATAGGCATTAATGATGTTCCTTGGAAAGATGGCGAAAAGGTCCTGCTTTATTGTTCAGATCAAAGTTTCGAAGACTGTTCCTGGAAAGAAGATTTTTATGACGAGAATGGTGTAATTACTGGAGGCTCCAGTGGCACGAATCGGCCTTCAAAAGAAACTATATGCACGGTATATAAAGCTGATGGAATGAAATGCGCATTAATTCCAGACACCCCTTTGGAAGAAGGAACTTACCGTGCTTTTTATCCGGCGTATGATTTCGCGTGGTATGATATGATTCACTTATCCTTCCTTTACGAGAATAAAGGAAAAGAGACGGATCCGCAGACAGCTCTTATTAATCACCAGGATATAGTGGTTTCTGATTCAGTTTCATATAAAAAGGGAGAACCGCTGGAGTTTGTCTTGAATCATATCCTTGCCTTGATTGACATTGATATTTACCCTCCAAAAACAGGTAATTATTCTTATCTAAAACTAGCCGCGGAAGTGGCTGCATTTGGGGCTAAGGTCGATTATTTCTTAGATAGAGACAGTATCCTGGATCAGGTTCATGGCGACTGGTTGAATTACACCACTCTACGATGCAACAGCAGGTTTACAGAAGAAGGTGTTATATTCAAGACATCAACAGGGCTGCTTCCGGTGCAGTATGATGGGCTGCCTGTGCGCATTCATATTATCTACGAAGACGGAACCCATTATGTATCCGAACCCTTTGCAATGCCTTCTTTGAATTACGGGGTAGAGAACCAACTTGTCGTAAAGGATTTCAAACAGACGAATGATCCTTTAATCGGCTTCTTTGCTGATTTTGGAGAATCTTCAACTAATCAAGACTACATCTTTAAATAAGCGCGTGATCAGCAAGTAGCTGATTGACAAAGAATTAGACAAAAAAGAAGTTGCCGTTTGGCAACTTCTTTTTTTCTAAAAACTTTAATACTCAATATTTTACCAATCACGCCGTCTATTTGGCATCCATCGCCTGGCAGGCGGTGATGGCGATGAGGTTGTAGACATCGTCCACCGAGCAGCCGCGGCTAAGGTCATTGACCGGCTTGGCAATACCCTGAAGGATGGGGCCGATGGCTTCGGCGTGGCCGAGGCGCTGGATCAGTTTGTAGGAAATATTGCCGACTTCCAGATTGGGGAACACCAGCACATTGGCGTTGCCGGCAATCTCTGAACCGGGAGCCTTCTTCTTGCCCACGGACGGCACGAGGGCGGCATCTGCCTGAAGTTCGCCGTCGATCTTGAGGGACGGATCCAACTCTTTAGCGAGAGCCGTTGCCTCAACCACCTTGTCTACCACCTCATGCTTGGCGGAACCCTTGGTGGAGAAAGACAGCATTGCCACACGGGGGTCTGCGAATCCGGCCACACTCTTTGCAGTGCGGGCGGTGCAGACTGCAATCTGCGCCAACTGGCCGGCATCGGGAGCGGGGGTAACGGCAACATCGCCGATTACCAGCACGCCGTTCTCGCCATATTCGGGAGCCTGGGTAATCATCAACATGGCACCGCTGACGCAGGTGATGCCGGGAGAGCACTTGATGATCTGAAGGGCCGGACGCAGGGTCTCTCCGGTGGTGGAGAGGGCGCCGCTGATCTGCCCGTCGGCATCTCCGCTCTTGATGATGAGGCAGCCGAAGTAGAGAGGATCCAGCACGGTCTTGGCCGCGATTTCCGGGGTCATACCCTTGTTCTTGCGAAGCTCAAAGAGGAGGTTCGCGTATTCCGCGGTCTTGGGGCTGGTGGCAGGGTCGATGATGGTGGCCTTGCCTATGTGCTTGAGGCCGAGTTGTGCGGCATATTCCAGCACCTTTTCCTTATTGCCGATTAGGATGATATCCGCGAGGCCGTCCGCAAGGGCGCGGTCTGCTGCGGTGATGGTGCGCTCCTCGAAGGATTCAGGGAGCACGATGCGCTGCTTGTTGGATTTTGCACGCGCTACAATCTGTTCGATCAGTGACATATTCTATTTCTTAGTTAGATTCATGGTATCGATTGCAATCATAAGCTCCTCCTCGGTAGGGATCAGAGCCACTTTCACCTTGGAATCAGGAGCGCTGATGAGAGCCTCTTCGCCGAAGGCCTTCTCGTTGGCGGCAAAGTCAAGTTTCACGCCGATGGAACCGAGTTTTTCGCAGACGCGGCGGCGCACCTTCGAGTTGTGCTCGCCGATGCCGGCGGTCCATACGATCAGGTCCACTCCGTCCATAACCGCACTGTAGGCGCCAATCAGTTTCACGATATCATAGGTGAGCTTGTTGATGGCCAGGCGGGCGCGGGGATCTCCGTTCGCAGCGGCTTCCTCGGTTTCACGCATATCGGAGCTGACTCCTCCGAGACCGATCAGACCGCTCTTCTTGTTCATTATGGTGGTCATCTCGTCCGGGGAGATGTTCTTTTTCTTCATCATGTAGGTGATGACATTGCCGTCCACGTTGCCGCAGCGGGTGCCCATGATCATGCCCTCGAGAGGGGTGAAGCCCATCGAAGTGTCGATGCACTTGCCGTTCTTGACGGCGGTCACGGATGAACCGTTGCCGATGTGGCAGGTGATGATCTTGGAATTATTGATATCCAGGCCCACGAACTCTGCTCCCCTGCGGGATACATACTGATGCGAGGTGCCGTGCGCGCCGTAGCGGCGTACATGATAATCGGTATAATACTCATAAGGAAGCGCGTACATATACGCGTAATCCGGCATGGTCTGATGGAATGCGGTGTCGAACACTACCACCTGCGGGGTCTTGGGAAGCACCTGGGTGATGGCGTGGATGCCGAGAAGATGCGCAGGATTGTGGAGCGGTGCGAAGTCGCAGCAGATCTCTATCTTCTTCAGCACATCGTCATTTACGAGGCAGCTGCCGTCGAAGAAATCAGCACCCTGCACAATACGGTGGCCGACCGCATCCACATCGTCGAACGATTTGAGCACCCCGTGCTCAGGGTCTACCAGCGCATCCATGACCAACTTCATGCCCAGCTTGTGATCCGGGATGGGAAGGGCCTTTTCGAACACGGCTTTGCCGGTGGGTTTGTGGGTGATGTTTCCTTCGGGAAGACCGATTTTCTCTACCAGGCCCTTGGCTCTGATTGCATAATCGGTTGCGCTCTTCATATCAAATAACTGGTACTTGATGGAGGAGCTGCCGCAGTTGATGACAAGAATAATCATATCTTTAAATAATGTGTTTCCGATAGCTTACAAATTTAAGAAATTATGCTTACTTTAGCAAAGTAAAAAAAGTGAATCGTTATGGATGAGGCGCGGGACATTGTGCTGATATCGTTTCCTTTTGCCGCGGGAGTTGCCCTCGCGCAGTTTTGCGGTTTTCCCCTGTTCCATATTTCCCTGGCCGCAGTGACCGTTTTATTGACCCTTGCAC
>JAFZIX010000192.1 GCA_017554135.1 Bacteroidales bacterium
CATACCTGAGGTAGTAATAGTCCATCCGGATGTTTTCCGCGATGAGCGGGGCTATTTCTTTGAATCTTTCAACGAAAGGGCCTTCGCTCAACTGATGTATCCGGTACGTTTCGTGCAGGACAACGAAAGTCTTTCCCGCTACGGAACCGTGCGCGGGCTGCACTATCAGAAGGGGGATGCCGCTCAGGCAAAGTTAGTACGTGTAATAAGAGGAAGAGTTCTCGACATTGCAGTCGACATCCGGGTGGGGAGCCCCACTTTCGGCAAGTGGGCTGCGGCGGAACTTTCCGGTGAAAATGCCTCCCAACTGTTCGTCCCGCGCGGTTTTGCGCACGGATTCAGCGTGCTCAGCGAAGAGGCGGTCTTTCAGTATAAATGCGACAACTTCTACAATCCCGCTGCAGAGGGCGCCATCGCCTGGGATGATCCGGATCTGGCAATAGATTGGATGATTCCTGCAGAGGATGTGATACTGTCCGAGAAGGATAAGAGACATTCCTTCCTGAAAGACATTCCGGCGGAGGATCTCTTCCTGTACGGTTCCAAACTGTATTGATGAAAAAAGTTGCAATCCAGGGCTACTCCGGCTGCTTCCACGAAGAAGCCGCGCGCAGTTTCTACTCTTCTTTGGGAGAGGAGAATCTGCAGATGGTTGAGTGCGATACCTTCGACGGCCTCTACCAGGCCATCGCAAAAGGGGAAGCCGAGGCTGCGGTAATGGCCATCGAAAACACCGTTTCCGGCGGACTCATCCCCAACTTCGACCTCCTCCGCAAAAATCCCCAGAAGATTAAGGGAGAAGTTTTCCTGCATATCGAGCAGAACCTGATGGCTCTGCCCGGGCAGAGCATTTCCGACCTGAAGGAAGTGCGCACCCACTATATGGCCATCAACCAGACGCGAGAGTTCTTCAAAGACTGGCCGCAGATACGGCTGGTCGAGTCGGAGGATACCGCAAAATCCGCCGCACAGGTGGCCCGGGAGGGGTTGAAAGGCGTCGGCGCCGTGGCGTCCGCCTTTGCCGCCGAACTCTACGGCCTGGAAATCCTCGCCCCCGGTATAGAGACCTACAAGCAGAACTTCACCCGCTTCCTGATAATGGACGACGGCCTCACCGTGCCGGAGGATAAGATAGATAAGGCATCTCTCTGCTTTACCCTGCCGCACACTCCGGGCTCCCTCGCTCACATCCTCACCATCCTCTCGTTCTACGAGATGAACCTTACCCGTATCCAGTCCCTGCCCATCCCCGGCAAGGAATGGCAATACTTCTTCTACGTCGATATCAAATTCAGCACCTACGAGCGCTATCAGCAGGCGATCGCCGCCGTGCGTCCCCTGATCGAGGAGTTCCAGGTGCTGGGAGAATACACATCCGCCCTATGATTATCCAGCCAGCAACCCGCACCGAGAGCGTAAAAGAGTACTACTTCTCCAAGAAGAACAGGGAAATCGCCGCAATGAATGCAGATGGCCGCAAGGAAGCGGTGATCAACCTTGGCATAGGTTCTCCGAACGGACGCCCGCCGCAGGCCGCTATCGATACCCTCTGCGCCACCGCCATACGGGACGGGGTGCATGCATATCAGCCTTATGTGGGCACTCCCGAACTGCGAAAGGCCTTTGCAGACTGGTACGCCCGCTGGTATGAGGTGGAACTGGATCCATCCTCAGAAATCCAGCCCCTGACTGGCTCCAAAGAGGGAATCCTGATTACTTCGATGGCATTCCTGAACCCGGGCGACAAGGTGCTGGTGCCGGATCCGGGATATCCCACCTACAGTTCTTCCGCACGTCTCTGCGAGGCGGAGATAGTGAACTACGACCTGGTGGAATCGCTTGGCTGGCAGCCGGATTTAGAGGCGCTGGAGGCCATGGACCTTTCCGGGGTGAAGATGATGTGGACCAACTATCCCAACATGCCCACTGGGGCGCCGGCCGATCCGGCATTATATGAGCGGCTGGTGGATTTCGGGCGCAGGCACGGGATACTCATCTGCAACGACAATCCCTACAGTTTCATCCTGACAGATAAGCATTATTCGATTCTGGCAGTGCCGGGGGCGAAGGAGTGCTGCCTGGAATTGAATTCTCTCAGCAAGGCGCACAATATGGCAGGCTGGCGCCTTGGGATGGTGGCTGCTTCCGGCGATGTGATTTATGAGATACTGAAAGTGAAGAGCCAGTTAGATTCCGGTATATTCCGCCCGCTCCAGATGGCTGCGGTGGAGGCGCTCGCACAGGGACCGGAATGGTTCGCATCCCTGAATGAAGAATACACCCGCAGGCGCGTTGCCGCCGGGCGCATCTTCGATGCCCTGGGAGTGCGCTATAATCCTGATTCTCAGGGGCTTTTCCTCTGGGGCCGAGTGCCGGAAGGGGTGGATCCGGTGGCACTTTCCGACAAACTCCTCCATGAGGCGGGCGTGTTCATCACCCCCGGATTCATCTTCGGGAAGAACGGAGAAAACTACCTGCGCGTTTCGCTCTGCGCCACCGTTGAGGTGTTCGGGCGGGCGCTGGAAAAGATAAAGAAAGTAATATGAACGTAGGAGTTATAGGACTCGGCCTGATTGGCGGTTCCATCGCCATCGACCTTCGCAAGCGCGGTTTTGCGGAGAAGGTGCTGGGCGTGGAGAACGAGAAACTGAATGCCGAGGCTGCCCTGAAGATAGGGCTGGCAGATGAAATAGTGGATCTGGAAGCCTGTGTGGCTGCATCGGACGTGATAGTGATTGCGATTCCGGTGGGTGCTGCGGTGAAGTTGCTGCCATCTGTGCTCGATTTGGTGGCCGGCACCGAGAAGGTTGTGCTGGATGTCTGCTCCGTGAAGGAGTGCCTCTGTCAGGTGGCTGCCGGGCACAAGGCCCGTGCACAGTACGTTGCCACGCATCCTATGGCTGGCACGGAATATTCAGGTCCATGGGCGGCCATGCCCGGTCTGTTCGACGGCCGTGCCTGCATCTTCTGCGACATTGAGGAGTCATCTCCCAAGGCAGTGCGTCTGGCGGAGAAAATCTACGACGTGCTGAATATGCGGGTGATTCGCATGCGCAGCGACGCACATGACATGCACGTGGCGTATGTGTCTCATATCTCGCATATTACATCCTTTGCCCTGGCGCTGACCGTGCTGGACAAGGAGAAAGATGAAAAGCATATTTTCGATCTGGCATCCGGAGGTTTTTCCTCCACCGTGCGCCTCGCCAAGAGCAGCGCGGACATGTGGGTGCCCATCCTCGCACAGAATCATGACAACGTGCTGCGAGTGATAGATACATATATAGATAAGATGAAGGAGTTCCGCACGGCGATTGATGCTTACGACGAGGAGCGTATCCGGGAACTCATCGAGGAAGGAAACAAGATTAAACGCATTATCCGATAATGGCAGCAAAGTTCGATTTGATACCCCTGAACGACTGGGGATTCTTCCATCTTCCTCCGCGTCCCTGCGTGATTGCAGGTCCCTGCAGTGCGGAAAGCGAAGAGCAGGTGATGGAGACCGCACGAGGGCTCAAGGAGATAGGCATCAACGTATTCCGCGCAGGGATCTGGAAGCCCCGCACTCATCCGGGATGCTTCGAGGGTGTCGGTGTAGAAGGACTTCGCTGGATGCAGCAGGTCAAGCGCGAACTGGGGATGAAGGTTTGCACCGAGGTCGCCAGCGAGAAGCATGTTTTCGAGTGCCTGACGCACGGGGTGGATATGGTCTGGCTGGGTGCCCGCACCACCGCTAATCCTTTCCTCGTGCAGGAGATTGCCGAGGCTCTGCGCGATACCGATATCCCGGTGCTGGTGAAGAATCCCGTCAATCCGGATCTCGACCTATGGATAGGGGCATTCGAGAGGCTTTATGGTCAGGGAATCCGCAAACTGGGTGCCATCCATCGTGGAGTTTCCACTTCCTCCAAGATCAGGTATCGTAACGATCCCCACTGGGAGATGGCGGCTGAATTGCGCGCCCGTTATCCGGAGATTCCGTTGTTCGCCGATCCCAGCCACATGGGCGGCAAGAGGGAGTATCTTAAGGAACTGTCGCAGAGGGCGATGGATCTGGGCTTCGAGGGCCTTATGATTGAGAGCCACCGCGATCCTTCCTGCGCTCTGAGCGATGCGTCCCAGCAACTGACTCCTTCTGCTTTAATTGAGTTGCTGGAGTCTTTGGTTGTGCGCGATGCCGCTACTGCCGACGAGCGATTCAACGATGAACTCCGGCAGTTGCGCGCCCGTATCGATGTCCTGGACGAAAATCTGGTGTTCACCCTGGCTTCCCGCATGAAGGTCAGTCGCCAGATCGGCGACCTGAAGAAAGAGAACAGTGTGGCGATCCTGCAGCCAAGCCGCTGGGATGCCGTCCTGGAGAAGGTTGCCTCCTCCGCCGAAGGCTACGGCATCGATCCCGAATTCATCAAGCGCATCTTCAACACCATCCACGACGCCTCCGTCGCCGAGCAGAATAAGTAGCCGGCGGCCGCCGGTGGCGACACTATTTCATTCGGGAGTGGTTATCTGTCGGACCAGAGGGTCGATTTCTTCATATTCATAGCCCCGGGTAAGGGCGAATTTAATCAGTTTAAGGCGGCCCTGAGGGTCGTCTTGCAGGCTATGCCATTTATTCATGAGGAGTTTTTTAAGACGGGCGGATGCCTTGTCGGTGTCGATTTCCTCAAGAGCGGATGTTATGTCGGCATCGGAGATTCCCTTCGCGCGAAGCTGGAAGCGAATCTTGATAGGGCCCCAGCCCTGCAGACCGGACTTTTCCCGGGCGAATGCGGCGGCGTAGCGGGCGTTGTCTACGAACTTGTCGGCAACCAGAGCGGCTACCACTTCATCTGCCTTCTGCCTGTCGCCCTCCAGCCGGTCCAGCGCCTTCCGGCGGATGTCCAACTCACAATACTCACGCTTGGCGCACAAGGCCTCCAGCGCACTCTTTACTGTTTTAATATCCGTTTCCATAGTATTAGAAATCGAAACCAACGCCAACATAGGCGCTCCATCCGCGGAAGTCGGACCATTGCAGCCGTGCCCTGACAGGGCCGATTATGGAATCGTAGGCCAGTTCGCCGGCGAATCCCCAATATGTGGGCAGGACTTCCCTGAAAGTATTGGGCAGGGATTCATTGTCGTTAAAGATTCCGGCCAGCAGGGATGCATACATCTTATTATCTATACGCGCACGGAAGTCCAGATTCAAGACCAGGGCTATATCCTTGGCCGGGGTTGCCTGGTTGAATCCGATGAAAGGCATCTGGCTGCCGATATATCGCCCGCGCATGGTGCCGCCCACGAAATTGGCATAGAAGAGATTATCGTCCGCACCGTTGATGATGGAGCGGAAATACATCTCCGGAAGGATGGAGAACCAATCGTTGATTCTGAAGACATTGCGGAAATCCATCCCCATTATCAATGTTCCGGAATCCCACGGCAGCAACTGGAAATCAGCGCCTACCGACATACCCTTCGACGGGAAATACAAATCGTCAAGCGTATAGTGGCGGACATTGGCATACAAGGAACGGAAATGCTTGCTGAGCAGTTGGAGTTGGTCTTTGGGCACGGTATTTCCTGAATCTGTCAGCCACGAACTGACCGAATAGTTTTCCTGCTTGATACCCACACGGAAATCGAAAGACTCCTTCCTGATCCCGGAAAGATAGGCATCGAAGCAGTTGTTGTGGAATCCTGTACGGTAGTTATATGCTCCCTGCCGTATCATCGCATTGGTGAAGCCGGATTTTACCTCCAGATTGAAGGTCGGTAGCAGAGGTGCCGTGTAAGAATATCTTGCCAGACCGTAAAGATGGTTACCCAGACGCCCTTCAAGATCCAGACGAAAACCGCGCAACTTATTGACGTTCAGGCCAATATTCAGCATGGCGGCAACAAGTTCCTCGGAATCCGCACGCCCGGCAGCACCGATACGATGCACAGGCCCCTTGGTGCAGTTGAAGTTCAGGATATATCCGTCTACGTAAGGAGACATAGTATAGTTTACTGCTTCGAAGGCATCCATCGAGAAGAGCCGGCAGACCGCCTCCTCTATCTGGGGTGCCATCACCTCGTCTCCTGCCTTTATCTTCACTTCCCGGAGAAGAAAGAGGGCATCGTCGGAATCCACTCCGTTAAAGTGTATTCCGTTGATTTTCACTGCCTTCTTGTTGATGTCCACAGCCTTGGGGGCCTGCAGTTTGAGCGTTGCAGAGCCCACCTTTTTCTTTACTTCAGACAGGGCGGCATCCTGGGCTACCGCAGCTTTATGCCCCCGGCAGAGTATGGTATCCACCGACTCGGTGTCGAAACTGAGCATGGTATAACCGCTCATGTCCGGGTGAATAGTGACGTCCCCGTGGTGCACATTTCCCATATAAACTTCGCGCCCCAGCATCTCGCTTATCTGCATCACAAGATCCATTATGTTGTTGATCTGTGCATAGGAAGGGTCCGCATCCGCCAGCATCACACCTATCACTATATCCGCACCCATCGCGCGTGCCATATCGGTGGGATAGTTGTTGCGCGTGCCACCGTCGATCAGGATCATATCCTTATAGCGGACAGGCTCGAACAGCACCGGAATCGACATCGTGGAACGCATGGCGGTATTCAAGGGGCCGGAAGTCCAGTATTTCGCTTTGCCGGACACCACGTCGGATGCCACGCAGAAGTAAGGAATCGGCAGATCGAAGAAATCCAGAGAATCCTGGTAACCCACTGTCATCGAGGCGATTATATTGTTCACATTCACCCCGTAGGCATAGCCTGCCGGGAGGCTGTTGAAACGTGTGGTGGCAGCCGCCCCGTACACCAGATCTTCTTCCTGATCGGCATTCAGGTTCAGCCCCTTACGGCGGGCGGAAGCCAGCACTCCCTCCTCCACCTTTGCGGCGAAATCCTCTCTGGAGTAATGGAAAGGAATCGAAACCAGGTAGCGCGACTGGCGCATCTTCTTGTTATAGGAGACTACGTCCTGGTCCACTTTGTCCGAAAGTGCCTTGCTCCAGTCCATACCCCGCACGAGGGTATCCAGTTCATCACCGGTGTAGCCGAGCGCGTACAGGCCGCCTATCAGCCCGCCCATGCTGGTGCCGAGCACCATATCCACCGGTATCTCCTTCTGCTCCAGATATTTGATGATGCTGACATGCGCAGCGCCCTTTGCTCCACCGCCGCTCAGAACCAGGGCTATGGTAGGACGCTTCTCCTTCCTGCGTATATCCTCCATCCTTTTGCGCATACGGATGAATACCAGTGAATCTTCGTCCGGATCCCTGCTGGTGGCTGACAAACGCACGGTCTGCGCCTGGCGCCTGCCAGGATAGCGCCGGGCAGTACGCTGGCCCTCCGCATTCAGGGTGCAGAAGATTGCGACGATGGCAAGTATGTAGCGCAGTTTAGTCATAGTAGTGACTGTTTTCCTCATTGTGGAGGTAGTTGACCTCTGTCTTCTGCACCTGCCCGGCCAGCAATCCGCAGGCGGCCATGATATCCTCTCCACGCGAGGCCCTGATGGTGCAGGTGATACCGTTGGAATTCAGGCGGTCCCGGAACGCCTCCATCACGTTCTGGGCGGACGGAGCATACGGGAAATCGGGGATCTTATGGAAGCGGATGAGGTTCACCCGGCACTCCAGACCCTTCAGCAGGCGGATTAGAGCGTCTGCATGGCGCTTGCTGTCGTTCCAGCCGGAGAACATCGTATATTCGAAGGATACCCTCCGCTGCCCGCTCCAGTCGTACTGGCGAATGAGCGCTATCACGTCCTTTATGGGCCAGGCCTTCTCGGACGGCATGAACTCTACCCGCTCGGCACCGAAGGGATTGTGGAGGCTGACCGCGAGATGGCACTTCTGCTCATCCAGGAACTTTTTCAGCACGGGGATGACACCGATGGTGGAGACGGTGATGCGCTTGGGGCTCCAGGCGAATCCCCAGTCCGCCGTCAGCACCTCGATCGCGCGCGCCACCTGATCATAATTGTTGAAGGGTTCGCCCATCCCCATGAAAACCGCGTTCGAAAGTTTTTCCGGTTCGTCGATGGAGATGAACTGATTGAGAATGTCGGAGGCAAGCAACTGCCCGTGGAATCCGCCACGGCCGGTCATGCAGAACTTGCAGTTCATGGCGCATCCCGCCTGGGAAGAAACGCAGAGCGTGCGCCTGTCCCCGTCCGGAATCATGACGGACTCGATGGCGGAGGTTTCTATGAGGCTGCCGCCGAGGGGCGCCTCGTTCAGGAAAAGATACTTCTCGGTGCCGTCGGTGCTCACCGCCTTCCCTATGGGAGCGGATGCGCCATGGGCATAAAGGTGCTTGATCATCTCCCTTCCATTCTTGGAAATATTGGTCATTTCGTCGATGGTGCGGACCCTCGAAACATAGAGCCAATGGGCCAGTTGTCTGGCCACAAAAGGCTTGAAGCCGCAGTTCATCGCGACCAATTCCAATTCTTCCGGAGTTTTGCCAAGTAACTTTTCCATACTAGGGCAAAGTTAAGCATTTTTTACCTATATTTGCCTTCGGGCATAAGCCCCTTAATTATTAAATTATTTCATTATGGCTAAAGAAGCAGAAGTAAAGGCCACAGAGATCAATGCCGCCAAACTGAAGGCATTGCAGGCCACGATCGACAAGATTGAGAAAGATTATGGGAAAGGCACGATCATGAAGTTGGGAGACCAGCCAGAATGGAGTGACGCCCAGGTTATCCCCAGCGGCAGCGTCGCCCTCGACCATGCCCTTGGAATCGGCGGTTACCCGCGCGGAAGGATCATCAAGATTTATGGACCGGAATCCAGCGGCAAGACCACGCTGGCCATCCATGCAATCGCGCAGGCCCAGAAACTGGGCGGCATCGCCGCTATGATCGATGCGGAACACGCATTCGACCGCACTTACGCAAAGGCTCTCGGAGTCAACCTCGAGACTTTGCTCATCTCGCAGCCCGACAACGGCGAACAAGCCCTTGAAATTGCCGACAACCTGATCCGTTCGGGAGCAGTGGACATCGTAGTCATC
>JAFZIX010000013.1 GCA_017554135.1 Bacteroidales bacterium
CCCCTTCCACATCCGTTCCGTGAACGTGGAATCCCTTCATGTCGTGCACCAGGGTGCCTTCTCCCAGGCGGATGAACTTTTTGGCATTGGGAAGGGTATCCACCACCACGGGCAGTTCCCCGGTGCTGTAGCGGCCTTCCTCCACCTCCTTGCGCACGTTCGCGCGTTCCCATTCATACCAGTCGGGGATATGGGAGAATTCAGTCTCGCCGGAAACCGCCTTCAGTTCACCCAGTTCCGTCATCTCCCACTCCTTCCCGCAATGCTTGCAGCGGATGCGCGTGCCCTCTGAGGTCATTTCATACTCCGTTCCGCAGGCGGGGCACTGGTAGAGCACCTTATGCAGGCCTTCGGCGCGCTTGCGATACCATATCTTCGTGCCCTTTTCCTTCTGCCAGGCAAAATCGTCATACTGGAAAGCGGCCACCAGTTTATCGTTGATTTCATCCACCGACGCCTCCCGGAGTTGCTCAGGAGTGAACTGGAGGTCGAAATCGGCCTCGGTATGACGGACGCTCTTGCCTTTCAGGTTCCAGAACGGGGAGTTCACATGATGCCCGTGGCAGATCAGGGTCGCCACCGGCACGTCCAGCATCTTGCAGAGTTTTCCCAAAGAGGCCGGCAGCACCGCTGTAGTCCCGCATAGAGAATAGCGCGCTTCGGGATAAACCACGGCGATATCCTTGTTCTCCACCACCTTCTTGAGTTGGCGCACCAGCACGGTGTCGTTGGTGAACTTGCGCTTGCAGATGCATCCCACATTGCGCAGCAGCCACTCGCGGCCTATGAAGCCGTCGATCGCAACTACGTAATTGGCCCTGTCGGGATAGATGACCTGGGTGGCCACCTTGAAGTCCAGGAATGCATTGTGGTTGCAGAGAAGCACATACGGTGGCCTTAAGCCATCGATGCCATGATGCTTGATAATGGGGCTGTGCCGGAGCATATCCGGGAAACTGAGCAATTTGGTGATGGGCTTGAGGAACCACCGCGTGCGGATGGGCTCCTTGGCCATGTCGAATCGTTCAAATGGTTTTTTCATGGGCTTAGATTTGTACCCCCGAGGCGAATCGAACGCCTATCGTCGGAACCGGAATCCGAAATTCTATCCATTAAACTACAGGGGCGGTTCAAAGGTCTGCAAATATACCATTTATTTTTGTTATATTTGTAGGTTAGAACCTAAATTGGAATGAAGGCATATGTTTTCCCCGGTCAGGGGGCCCAGTTTTCCGGAATGGGCAAAGAATTATATGAGTCGAGTCCCGAGGCGAAGGCTTTGATGGATAAGGCGAATGATATTCTCGGATTCAATATCACGGAGATAATGTTCAACGGCACCGATGAGGAACTTAAGGCTACCCGTGTCACTCAGCCGGCAATTTTCATCCATTCAGTAGCACTGGCTCTGTGCGGGGAGATTCCCGGTCAGGCCGGGAATGACGGGCCGGACATGGTCGGAGGGCACTCCCTCGGCGAGTTCTCCGCTCTCGTTGCCGCCGGAGCAGTCAGTTTCGAGGATGGCCTCAGGCTGGTTGCCGTCCGTGCGAACGAGATGCAGAAATGCTGCGAGAAGGTGCCCGGGACGATGGCCGCCATCATCGGCCTGCCAAACGAAACGGTCGAGGAGGTCTGCGCCGGTGTTCCCGGGGTGGTCATCCCCGCCAACTACAACAGCGACGGGCAGATAGTCATCTCCGGAGAAAAGGAAGCCGTGCTGGCCGCGTGCGATGCCTTGAAGGCCGCCGGAGCCAAGCGGGCCCTCCCCCTCCCCGTGGGCGGAGCCTTCCACTCCCCTCTCATGGAGCCCGCAAGGGCTGAACTCGCGAAGGCTATCGAGGCCACCGAGGTCAAGGCGCCGCGCTGCCCTATCTACCAGAATGTCACCGCCCTTCCCGAGACGGATCCTGTCCGCATCAAGGAGAACCTCCTGAAGCAACTCACCAGCCCTGTGCGCTGGACCCAGAGTGTGAAAAATATGCTTGCCGACGGTGCCGATTTCTTCCTGGAGATTGGCCCCGGGACTGTGCTGCAGGGGCTCGTGAAGCGCATCAGCGCCGCTCAGGGCTTAGAGGTAGAAATCAACGGAATCTCATAATTTATTAAAATATGGCAAAAGAAAAGAAATTCATCACTTGTGACGGTAATACCGCCGTGGCCGGCATCGCATATCTCTTCAGCGAGCACGCGGCTATCTACCCTATCACACCCTCATCACCGATGGCAGAGAACATTGACGAATGGGCTGCCCACGGAAAGAAGAACCTCTGGGGAGAGACCGTGAAGGTCACCGAACTTCAGAGTGAGGGCGGCGCCTCCGGAACCGTGCACGGTTCCCTCCAGGCCGGTGCCCTCACAACCACATATACCGCCTCCCAGGGCCTTCTGCTGATGATTCCGAACATGTACAAGATTGCTGGAGAAATGCTTCCCGGCGTATTCCATGTTTCGGCCCGCGCGCTCGCTTCGCACGCACTTTCCATTTTCGGCGACCATCAGGACGTAATGGCATGCCGCCAGACCGGATTTGCCATGCTCGCATCCGGTTCAGTCCAGGAAGCACAGGACCTCGCAGCCGTGGCACATCTTTCCGCCATCAAGAGCAGCATCCCCTTCCTCCACTTCTTCGACGGTTTCCGCACCTCGCACGAAATCCAGAAGATTGAGGCCATCGACGAGGACGACCTCCGGAAGATGGTCAGCACCAAAGCTCTCCAGCAGTTCCGCGAAAGGGCGCTCAACCCCGACTCCCCCGTCACCCGCGGCACTGCCCAGAACGGCGACGTCTATTTCCAGGCCGTGGAATCCCGCAACAAGGTATATGACGAGGTTCCTGACGTAGTAGCCCGTTACATGGGCGAGATCGGCGAAGCCACCGGACGCATCTACCGTCCTTTCGA
>JAFZIX010000193.1 GCA_017554135.1 Bacteroidales bacterium
GGCCTTGCGCCAACCGCGGAGTTTCTGTGCCCAGAAACCTCCAAGTGAGTGGCCCACGATGAGGTCGGGCTTGTATTCATCGCACAGGTGCTGCAGGAAGGGCAGGGCCTCTGATGGCTCGAAGGGAACGTCCGGAGAGAGCACTTCCGCCTCCTTTATGAGGATGCGCAACTGGTCCGCCATCTTGTATTTGCCGGAGGATGCCAGTCCGTGGATAAATAGGATGCGATGAGCCATCAATTGCTTATTTCTATATGAAATGTCCGGCAAATTTACTAAATTTGCGTCGCTTTTAGCTAGAATCTATCTATTATCTTATAACTATGGTTAATTACAAAGATCTTGGCCTTGTGAACACCCGCGAGATGTTCAAGAAGGCCGTTGCCGGCGGTTACGCCATCCCCGCTTTCAATTTCAACAACATGGAGCAGCTCCAGGCTATCATCCAGGCCTCCGCAGAGACCAAGAGCCCGGTCATCCTCCAGGTTTCCAAGGGTGCGCGCAACTATGCCAACCAGACCCTTCTCCGCTACATGGCGGAAGGTGCCGTGGAATATGCCAAGGAACTCGGCTGGGAGCATCCCCAGATCGTTCTCCATCTGGACCATGGCGACAGCTTCGAACTCTGCAAGAGTTGCGTGGACATGGGCTTCAGTTCCGTTATGATCGATGCATCTTCCCTTCCCTACGAAGAGAACATCGCCCTCACCAAGAAGGTTGTCGAGTATGCACACAAGTATGATGTGACCGTAGAGGCCGAACTCGGCGTTCTCGCAGGCGTGGAGGATGAGGTTTCCGCAGAGGAATCCCACTACACCCGTCCCGAGGAAGTTATCGACTTCGCCACCCGCACCGGTTGCGACTCTCTCGCTATCTCCATCGGCACCAGCCACGGCGCGTACAAGTTCAAGCCTGAGCAGTGCACCCGCGACCCCAAGACCGGCCGCCTCGTGCCTCCGCCGCTCGCATTCGACGTTCTCCACGAGATCGAGAAGAAACTCCCCGGCTTCCCCATCGTTCTCCACGGTTCTTCTTCCGTGCCTCAGGAGTATGTGGACATCATCAACGCTCATGGCGGAAAACTCCCCGATGCAGTGGGTATTCCCGAAGAGCAACTTCGTGAGGCTTCCAAGAGCGCTGTCTGCAAGATCAACATCGACTCCGACAGCCGTCTTGCAATGACCGCCGCCGTCCGCAAGGTATTCGATGAGAAACCCGGCGAATTCGACCCTCGCAAGTACCTCGGCCCTGCCCGCGACGAGATGAAGAAACTCTACATGCACAAGATCGTCAACGTGCTTGGCTCCAACGGCAAAGCCGAGTAATCATTTGCCGCATAAAGAATAGCCCGGGTCAGATCGCCCGGGCTATTCTTTTTACAGTTCCTTTATCAGGATATTCTTGAAGTGGACCTCGTCGCCATGGTCCTGCAGGAGGATGTGGCCGGTCTCATGGTTGCCGAAGTTCTCCCACTTGCGGTACTTGCTGTATGCTACAAGCGCATTCCACTCCTGGGTGTTGCGCACGTAGTCCAGCACCTTCACCCCGTTGAGCCAGTGCTCCACGTAATCGCCCTGCACCTTCACCCAAGCGGTGTTCCACTGCCCGTCGTAGAACCAGGCATCCTGCTTATCAGCACGGATAAGATCGTATAGCGACGCGAGCGTGCGGTTGCCTTCGACTCCCAGCTTTGCATCGGGATGATTCTTGTCGTCGAGGATCTGGAACTCGCAGCCGATTGCAGAGGCATCGCTCTTGTAAAGGTCCGGACGCACAAAGTACTTGATGCCGCTGTTGGCGCCCTTTGTGATCTTGAAGTCCACCGAGAGCCAGAAGTTTTTATACTGATCCACGGTAACGATGTCGCCGCCGTTGCGGGCCTCCGCTCCGTCGCTCGCCTCCACCACCAGTTCTCCGTTCTCGATATGCCAGCCCTGCTCGGGGAAAGTCTCCCCCTTCGCACTGCGCCATCCTTCGGTGGTCGCGCCATCCCACAGGAGTTTCCATCCTTCCTTCTTCTGGCGTTCGCTCAGCGTATTGGAAATCCAATTGTACTGGTATGTCCTGCCATCCGTTTTAATCATGTGCTTTTCGGGATGGACGGTGCAGATGCGGATGTTGCGCCATGCGGCTTTCACACCGATCATCTGCGCATTTCCATAGGCACCATGAGACTGCAGGGCAATCAGCCCGGATGCGTCCACATCATCCAGGACGTCCGAGCATAGCACTCCGTTGACGAAAGTGCGCAGATGCGTGCCCACCGCTTCGATGCGTCCCTTGTTCCACTCGCCCAGCCTGTTGGCGTCACGGCCTTCGGGGTTCCAGGTCATCTTGTAAAGCCAGCCGCGGCGGCGTTCGTCGTAGATACCGCCCGTCCACTTGCGCGCCGGATTGCCGCACATCTCGAACTGGTAACCGTACACGCGCCCTGCCGTATCGAGGTGGCCGCGGAACTGCACTCCTGAATTAAACCCCTCGTCCATCTTGAACTCGAATTCGAGGATAAAGTCGTCATACTCCTTCTCCGTCGCCAGGAACGAGTTCATGCGTCCTTCGATACCTTCGGTAACTATGCAGCCATCTTCGACAGTGTAAGGCGCTTCGCCTGTCACCTGCTTCCAGCCGCTTAGGTCTTCGCCGTTGAATAGAGGTTCCCACTTGGGGCCGCAGGAGCCCAGAAGGACTATCAAAGAGAATAATAATATCTTTTTCATTGCAATGGTGTTTTCTTATACTACGTAATACTCTTCCCAGCCTTTCCTCGGAGGAATCCCCGTGAGGAGCGCATTCGCGAAGGGGTTGTCTATGATTTCTTTGGAGGTGCGGTCGAACTTGAAGCTGGTGTTCAGCCTCTGTGCGATGATGCCGAGGTTCTGCACCTGTGCCAGTTCGCCGGCAATCTCGAAGGGAGAGTGTGCCTGGGCCTTGCCCATGCAGGCTTCGAGGAAGTTGGCGTGGTGGGCCCACTTATCGCGGATAGGAGAGTCGGCGGACACCGGATTGGGGATCCTGTGTTCGGCTTCCATCTGTTTCTGGAGTTCTTCCGGAACGATGCTAAGCGGCGACGCATGCGACGCACCCTTGAAGATGAAGTCGCGGGCATATATCTCCTTACCAGGGTTCACCTTCACCCTCTTCAGTTCCCCTCCATTCACGGTAGGCACGTCGCCCACCTGGCTCACGCCATAGCCTTCCGGCAGTTCGGGCACGTTACCTATGCCGTCGTACCAGGTAAGGGTGCAGGCTGGCATCGATCCCCTTCTGGGGAACTTGAACTCGATGGTCGAAGCCATCGGGAAGAAGTAATCGTTATGGCCATCCACATACTTCATCGACACCTCATCCGGCAAGCCCAGTTTCAGGAATTCGTGGCAGGTATCGAAAAGATGTGCGCCCCAGTCGCCCAGGGCTCCCATGCCGAAGTCGTACCAGCAGCGCCAGTTGCCCTCGTCGAACCAGTGAGTGTATTCATGATACATGGTCTGGCACTGCCACACATCCCAATCCATGGTTTCCGGCAGCGGCTCCGCATCGGGGAACTTCCCAATGTTCGGGTCCAACACGTGCCAGCGGCGGTCGTTGTTCATGTGCGCCACGATCTTCGTGACATCCTTGATAAGACCAGCCTTCATCCAATCCTGGAACTGGTAGTACTGCTCTCCGGAGTGCCCCTGGTTACCCATCTGAGTCACCACCGTGGAGTACTTGCGTGCAGCATCCATCAGCAACTGGTTCTCATGGAACGTGCGGCACAGCGGCTTCTCGCAATACACGTGGATACCTTCCTTGATTGCCCTCATGCTGATCGGAAAATGCGAGAAATCCGGTGTGGATACGAACACCGCCTCAATCTGGGAGTGCATCTCGTCGAACATCTTCCGGAAGTCCTGGTAACGCTTTGCATCAGGGAACATACCCATCACTTTTTGGGTATGGGGCGCGCCCATGTTGACATCGCACAGCGCGACCACGTTGGCAAGGCCGGTCTTCTCCACCATCTCCGCGTTATCCACTCCCCTGTGGCCAATACCAATCAGCGCCACGTTCACCTTGCCGTTCGCGCCGACGATGCGCTTTGCACTCGCAGCACTCGTAGCAACCTTGCCGCCGGATGGCTTGCAGCCATCGAGCGCAACCGCCGCTGCGGCTGCTCCGGCAACTCTTAAAAAGTCTCTTCTGTCTAGCATTTATAATGTGTTATTAGTTATAATTCTGGTTATACGATGTAAAGATATGAAATCTATTATTATTGAACAAGCTTTCGATTCGAAAAGATCAGGCTCCATAAAGTCGGTCATCGGCGAAGGAAAAGAAGGAGGAGTCGCTGAGGACGACGTGGTCCAGGAGGTGGATGCCGAAGGATTTGCAGGCTTTGTTCAACACCTGCGTCATGTTGATGTCGCCGTGGGAAGGTCGTGGTTCGCCCGAAGGATGGTTGTGGACGAGGATGATGGCGGCGGCGTTGCGCTGAAGAGCGGCCTGCATCACCATGCGATTGTCGATTACCGTGGAGTCCATTCCCCCGGAAGACAGTTTTTGCTTTGCAAGGAGCCGATTCTGCTTATTCAGGAACAACACCCAGAACTCCTCGTGAGCCATCCCCTTCATTGAAGGAATCATCAATTCGTAGACCCTGCGAGCCGTATTGAGCGGCACAGAATCATTCTTCACCTCTTCCTCAAGAAATCGCCGCCCGAGTTCGCATGCGGCCATCACGCTGCACGCTTTCTCCGACCCTATGCCCGAAATCTGTTTCAGGTCCGGCAAGGTCATGGAAAACAGGCGCACCAGACTTCCCTCTGCCAAAGCCAGCAACTTGTTGGCCAGATCTACGGCTCCGCATTCACGGGTGCCGCTACGCAGCAGCACCGCCAGCAATTCCGCCTCGCTCAGGGCGGCGGCACCCTTGATGAGCATCTTCTCCCGAGGACGCTCAGTCTCGCACAATTCTCTAATCTTCATAGCCGCAAGAAAGCAAATCCGCGCGAGGAAATCAATCAAAAACATATACCAGTGACATAAAGTCGGATATCCGATAAAATGGCACACCCTAACTCACTCACCAACAATTAATTACATGCGAAACAACTAAACATTTCAATCGTTTATTTATAACCTGTTGATAACTTTGTGGAAAAAAATGTAAGCAAGTGTAACAAAGTGGAAAATTTTTTCCTACCTTTGCACCATTGCGTATACGAATTATGGTCACTTTTATCGGAGAATACACTTCCAAGATCGACGACAAGGGGAGAATGGTCTTCCCTGCGCCGCTCAAGGGCGTGTTGCCGCCGGGGAGCGACATGAGGTTTGTCATTAAGAAAGATCTTTTCGAACCCTGCCTCCAGATGTACACCCTCGAAGAGTGGGACAAGCAGAGCGCAGAGGTAAAGAGCAGACTCAATTTCTTCAACCGACAGCACGCAATATTCTGGAGGGAATATATGCGCGACCGTGACGTGGTGGAGCCCGATGCCAAGTTGGGGCGTATCACCGTGTCGCGCAAACTTCTTGATGCCATAGGTGTAACCAAAGAAGTGGTTTTCTCCGGCAATGACTTCAAGATCGAGATCTGGGCGAAGGAAGAATTTGAGAATCGCAGAATCCCGAACGACGAATACATTGCCATTGCAGAAAGCCTTTCCGATAAATAGGAAGGAGATCTGCAATGAGCGTGTACCATAACCCAGTTCTGCTCCAAGAGAGCATCTCCTCACTGATTACCAACCCTGAAGGCTTCTATGCAGACGCCACTTTCGGCGGCGGCGGTCATAGCCGTGCAATCCTGGAAGCCCTCGGCGCGGAAGGCCGGCTGATGGCCTTCGACCGCGATGCGGATGCAGCCGCAAACACGCCGGACGATCCGCGTTTCACGCTGATACACAATAATTTCAGATTCATACACAACTACACCCTCCTGCATAATCCGGAGGGTCTCGACGGCATCCTTGCCGACCTCGGGGTGTCGTCGCACCAGTTTGACACGGCGGAGCGGGGATTCTCGTTCCGCTATAGCGCCCCGCTCGATATGCGAATGAACGTGCAGGGCGACAAGACTGCAGCGGACATTGTCAATTCGTATACGCAAAACGAGTTGGAAAAGATCCTTAAAGTCTATGGCGAGGTGGAGAATTCCCGTAAAATCTCTGAGCTTATAGTTAAAGCCCGGGAAAACAAGCCCATCCGTACCACAGACGACCTCGACAATGCCATTGCAGCAGCCCTGCCGTCTTTCGCCGAGCACAAATTCCTTGCGAAGGTCTATCAGGCCCTCCGCATAGAGGTCAACCAGGAGATGCGCGCGCTGGAGAAATTCCTCTCCGGCGCAGCGGCTTCCCTCAAGAAAGGCGGCCGACTGGTCGTCATTACCTACCATTCCCTCGAAGACCGCATGGTGAAGAACTTCTTCCGCAGCGGCAACACCGAAGGAGACATAATAAAAGATGTCTACGGCAGAAGCGCCGCCCCCCTCAAACCGCTCGGGGGCAAACCGGTGCTTCCGTCCGAAGAAGAAATCGCTCAGAACACCCGCGCCCGCAGCGCCAAGCTCCGGGTGGCCGAAAAGATATAGCCGGAATATGGAACAGAAGCGCAAATGGAAACTCTCAGACCTCTGGGCACTCCTGAAGAACGGACTCTCCGCGATTCTCACGGGGAACCTGCTCCTGCGCCTGAACGCCGGCAGATACTTCATCCACATAGCCTACACCTTCCTGCTCTTCTGGATTCTGATCTTCGAGAGCCTGATGGCGGAAAACGCCCTCAGCAAGGTGGAGCGCAACAAGGCGAAGATCCACGAAATGGAAATCATCTATGCCGACAAGACTTTCGAAGTGGCGTCGATGAGCAGGCGCAGCGAGGTGGAAAGACGCCTGGCCTCTATGGGATCGCAGGTCAAAGAGCCTGAGCAGCAGGCAATAGCACTTGAGAAGAAATAATGGCGGAAGAGAACAACATATATCAGCTCCCCCAGCAGAGCACCAAGAAGAAGAGAGACCGTATTGGCATGGTCCTCTACGTCTTCTATGTCCTGCTGCTGATAGTTTCCGTCCTTGTGCTAGGCAAGCTCATCTACTATCAGCTCATCTGGAAGCCGGAGCCCAAGATCGCGACCGCGCTCACTCCCGGCATAGTCAAACGGACTATCGAGCCCGTGCGCGGCAACATCCTGGACTGCAACGGACGACTGCTGGCAATGTCCTACCCCGTCTACGACATACACATGGACTGCACCGTCATGCAGGCCGACTTCGCGAAGATGAAGAACAAGGAGAAGGCAAAGATGAAGGAGGATGAATGGATGGGAAAGGCCCGCCAGCTTGCAGACGGCCTGGCTGAGCTCGTGCCTTCCGTCAACGCCGACCGCATCTACTCCCAGATAAAGGACGGCCGCAAGAACGGCCGCAAGTATCTCCTCATCGCGAAGGGCGTAGACCGCAGCACCATGCTGAGAATCAAGGCCCTGCCTCTCTACAGAGAAGGCGCTAACAAGGGCGGTATGATAGTGGAACCCCGCAACATCCGCAAGTATCCCTAC
>JAFZIX010000014.1 GCA_017554135.1 Bacteroidales bacterium
AAGGCGGTGTTTTATTGCTCCGCCAGCAGAGACATAGATCCTAAATACAATCAGGCCGCACGGGAATGTGTCCGTGCGGCTTGTTTGGCTGGATATGGGATCGTGTCCGGGGGATCGTTCCGGGGCACCATGGGCGCGGTGTGCGACACCGCTCTCGAACTCGGAGCCCCCAATTACGGGGTTATGCCGGAGTTCATGCGCGGCCTTGAGTATCAGGGCCTTACTGAACTCCGCTGGGCTCCGACCATGAGTATCCGCAAAGAATTGATGCGGGAAGGCGTCTGCCTGGCGGTTGCCCTGCCAGGCGGCATAGGCACCATGGACGAAATGTTCGAAACCTTGGTGCTGGCAAAGTTGGATCAGTTCCACGGGCGCGTCGTGGCGCTAAACCTGGATGGCTTCTACGAGCCTCTGAAGGCATTGCTGAATCACTTCGTGGATGAAGGCATGCTGGAGCCGGAAGATGCCGCCCTGCTGGAGTTCGTGGACACGCCGGAGGAGTTTAAAAAAGTATTGTAATGGACAGGTCGTCGGTCATATCCCTGCTGGGACAGGATTGGGAAAGGGTGCGGGAATTGCTCCGCAGCACCCTCTGCTCCGACGTGCAGTTGCTGGACGAAATCAATATGTCGGTTCTGTCCAACTCCGGCAAGATGCTCCGTCCCATGCTCACCCTGCTCTTCGCGCGCATCTGCTACGGCGGTGTGGCGAAGGATGAGAGTGTGCAGATGGCTGCCGCAGTGGAGGTGCTGCACAATGCCACTCTCCTGCACGACGACGTGGCCGATGAAGCCATGACCCGCCGCGGCACTCCCACCGTGATGTCGCGCCTGGGAGCCGTGCCCGCCGTGCTGGTGGGGGATTTCTGGCTCGCCAGCGCCGTCTCCCTCCTGGAGGATGCATCCGACTCGAAATGGACCCTGCGGGAATTTTCCCGTACCTTGATCAATCTGGCGGAAGGGGAGATGCTCCAGCAGCAGAAGGCCTTCCAGTCGGATACCACCGTGGAGGATTATCTCCGCATTATCTTCTGCAAGACCGGCAGTCTCTTCGTGACCGCCTGCGAGGCCGGCGCCAAATCCGTGCAGGCATCCGATGTACTCCTGGCGGCCGCCGGACGTTATGGCAAGGCCCTCGGCATGGCCTTCCAGATCCGGGACGACATCCTGGACTACGCCGGCGACGAGAAAACCGGCAAGCCCGTGGGTATCGATCTCCGGGAACAGAAAATCACCCTTCCCCTTCTCGGGGCTCTCTCCACCTCGCCGGACGAGGCAGCGTGGCGGCAGATGATACATAATATCCCCTCCAATCCCGGCTACTGCGACTGCATCCGGGAGTTCGTGCTGGAGAACGGGGGAGTGGAATATGCCTCGGAGAAACTGAATGCCTATGTGGACGAGGCCCTGCAGGCGTTGGAGGTTTTCCCTGCATCGCCGGAGAAGGATGTCCTCGTCTTCCTGGCAAAACATAACGCCGTGCGCACCACATGAGTGAACTGCTGAAAACCCTCTGCGGGATGGTCGATGCCGGCCGCGTCCCCCACGCCCTTCTCCTCCATGAGGATGACGGCGGCGGAGGCGTGCCCCTCGCGATTCAGTTCCTGGAGCATCTCTACGGCGGAAATCCCCGCGTCGGCAAACTGATACATCCGGATATCCACTTCATCTTCCCGCTGGTTCAGGCGGGGGATTCGGTGGCGGAGCAGTACGCCAAGGAATGGCGCGCGCTGGTGCAGGAGAATCCATCCTTCAGCGAGGGAGATCTCTACGACGCCCTGGGGTTCGAGGGCAAGAATACCGTGATTTCGGTGAAGGAGGCGAACGCGCTGCTGCAGGTGCTGAGCCGCTATTCGCTGGAAGGCGGCTACACCGCTGTGGTGATTTATCTCCCCGAAAAGATGAATTCCGTGGCGGCCAACAAACTGCTGAAGATTCTGGAGGAGCCGCCGCAGCAGACCATCTTCGTGATGGTGACGCATGCGCCCGAACGCTTGCTGCCGACTATTTTGTCGCGATGCCAGTTGTTCCGGGTGGAGGCTGTGGTTGAGGCGGCATCGGTGGCGCTGCGCTACGACGACGGCGGGCTGCTGGCTGCGCTGATGAGCGCCATGATCGCCAGGGATCTGGAGGCGGCGCTGGAAGTCGGGGAGCAATTGGCCGCGCTGCCGTCCCGCGACAGCATGCGTGCCTTCTGCCGTTTTGCGGCGGAGAAGATGCGCCGGGTGTTCCTGCTGCAGCAGGGGCTTACGGTGCTGGCGGGGGATGATCCCGAGGCCGCGGGTTGGGCATCCTCCTGCAAGAAGACTTTCCCGCGCAAGGCGCTGGAGGCTCTGGACAAGGCTTCCGGTCTGATTGGAAGGAATGTGAACCAGAAGATCCTGTTCACCGACCTGGTGGACCGGTTCTATGTTAATATATAATTTATGGATAACGAATCTATCAGGATGGACTGCAACCGGGGTTGTGTCTGCGTGACGGACGGGGCCACCGGGGAGGAACACTTTACATACCGCGAGGGCTGCTGCAAACTGCGCGACCATAACTATCTGGCCGGGATTCCGGACCAGAGTTTCAAGGATATCTTCGAGGTGCGCTTCAAGAATACCCGCAAGGGGTTCTACCGCAATGCTTCCGGGCAGAATGTGAAACTAGGGGATATGGTGATCGTCGAGGCGGCCACGGGATGCGATCTGGGAATTGTGACCCTGGAAGGGCCGCTGGTAGGCCGTCAGCTCAAGTGCAAGGGCGTGGACCCTTCCGCAGTGGAGTTGAGGAGGATCTACCGCAAGGCAAAGCAGAGCGATATCGAGAAGTGGCAGGAGGCTATTGCGCGCGAGCAGGATACCATGATCCAGGCCCGCCGCATTGCGGCTGAGATGGGGCTGGAGATGAAGATTGGGGATGTGGAGTTCCAGGGGGATGGCAGCAAGGCTATCTTCTATTATATCGCGGACGGCCGCGTGGATTTCCGTCAACTTATTAAAGTGTTCGCGGAGGAGTTCCGCATCCGCATCGAGATGAAGCAGATAGGCGCGCGCCAGGAGGCCGGGCTGATCGGCGGCATCGGGGTCTGCGGACGCGAGTTGTGCTGCGCGCGGTATATCACGAATTTCAAGAGCATCTCCACTGCCGCCGCGCGTGTGCAGGATTTGTCGCTGAATCCGCAGAAACTGGCGGGGCAGTGCGGCAAGTTGAAGTGCTGCCTGAACTACGAGGTGGCGGTTTACCAGGATGCGCAGTCGCGTATTCCGCGTGTGGTGGAGCCGCTGGAGTTCGAGGATGGTTTTGCGTATCTGCGCAAGACGGATATCCTGAAGGAGGTGATGTATTTCTCGTATGATAAGCATTCGGATGCGGATCTTTATGCGCTGGATGCTTCGGATGTGCGGGAGATTATCAAGATGAACCGCAACGGTGTGAAGCCGGAGTCGCTCAAGAGTGAGCCGGAGCCGTCTGTGCCCGAGTTCGTGGATGCCGTCGGCGATGATTCCATTTCCCGCTTCGATGCGCCCAAGCGCAAGAAGAAGCGTAACAAGGGTCGCAGAAAATGATCGCCTGGGGTACCCACGCCGGGGCGGAGGTGTTCCCGGTCTCCATTTTTTCGGGGGACCGGGAACACCTAAAGAAATGCTTTAGAACATTTTTATGCATGCTTGGAGTGCTACTGGGTATCAGTTGCAGTGGGCCGGGGAGTTATGAGGAGTTTGTGAGGGCTGAGGATGCGGCTGGTGGGGTTTATGAATTCGCGTTTCCTGGCGTCACCACTGTCATTCCGTCTTCCACTGTCATTCCGAGCGAAGCGAAGGAATCCCCCGCCTTTGACCTCTCCTTCTACACCGCCCCCCTTGCAGAACCCCTCCAGTTGCAAATCACCCTGGACTCACTTTCGGAAACCGTCTGGTTTCCGGTGGGGCAAAACAAAGCCCTGTACCGCAGCGGGATAAGGCTTACGGGCGCAGAGACGGTGCTGCGGGTGCGGCCGGTGAATCCGCCGGAGGAATTCAGGGGGCTGGGAATAATCATCAAACGAAACGATGGGACACGGTAAACTTCGCAAATTCGCTGAAAACGAGACATTTAAGTGCCTCCTCCAACCCAGTGCCGAAGAGTTGCTGGCCGAGGGCTACTTCAACCTTGCCGATCATCCGGTGAAGGGCCACTGGATCGAGCAGATGTTCGGCGGGCACGAGGGGGATATCGTCCTGGAACTGGGCTGCGGAAAAGGGGAGTACACCCTGGAACTTGCCCGTCGCAATCCGGACAAGAACTATATCGGCGTGGATATCAAGGGGGCGCGTCTATGGCGCGGGGCAAAAACCGCCACGGAGGAGGGCCTGCGCAACGTCGCTTTCCTCCGCACCCGCATCGAATTCATCACCGCCTTTTTCGGACCCGGCGAAGTCTCGGAAATCTGGCTGACCTTCTCGGATCCCCAACTCCGCGCGAGCGAGAACAAGCGCCTCTCGTCGGCGATGTTCCTGGAGAGATATCGGCATTTCCTGCGGCCCGGTGGCATCATCCACCTCAAAACCGACAGCCGCTTCCTCTACGAGTACACCCTCGCCGTCGCGCAGGTCAACTCCCTTCCCATCCTCGCCGCCACCACGGACCTTTATGGCCGGCAAGGCTTGGAATCTGGAAGTCCGTGTGCTGGCGGAACTCCGTTCACTCTGCCGGAATGGCATCGCTCACTCCGGCCCCTCCCACAATCTACATCGTCATCGCTATGCGATAACTCGTATCTTTCGGGCCCCTCCCC
>JAFZIX010000194.1 GCA_017554135.1 Bacteroidales bacterium
AGTATCAGCAGTCCATGCGCAGTGCCAAATACGGGATTCTGGTTATCCTGCTCATTTTCCTGGCAGCCCTGGGTGCTGAATTGCTTACGGGGCGTCCGATCAATCTGATACAGTATGCCGTAGTTGGCCTGTCCATCGTGCTGTTTTATACCCTGGTACTGTCATTCTCTGAGTTCATGACCTTCGGCCTGTCCTATCTGCTGTCGGCCCTCATGACAGTTACTGCGCTCACCTGTTATTTCAGGGCTATCCTCCGGAACCGGGCGGCCTATGTGCTGGGAGGTCTTTCGGCCGCAGCATTCGTTACCAGTTTCGTCCTTTTGCAGATGGAAACCTATGCCTTCCTCTGCGGAACGCTGCTCCTGTTCGTTCTCCTATCGGCCGTGATGTACTTTACCCGAAATCTCGCCTCAACCGGGCCATCCAGCGAAGCATAGTCGCACCTCATCTATGGGTTCGAGCACCAAAACGGCCAGTTTGGTGCTCGAACCCCTCATTTTGAGGCACTCGTGCACGAAACCGGCCCTTTTGGTGCTCGAGGTGGTGGTTTTTTGCTAACTTTGTGTTATGAAATTCAAAGCCGCTATTCAATCCATGCGCCTGCGCACGCTGCCGCTTTCCATGGCCGGTGTGCTGCTGGGCATCCTGCTGGCTGTGGCCGACTGGAAGGTCGATGTCTGGACCGCCGTCCTCATTGTGATAACCACCGTATGCCTGCAGATTCTGTCCAATCTTTCCAATGAACTGGGAGACGTCCTGCGCGGAACCGACACCGCCGAAAGGGTCGGTCCGCAGTACGGGCTCAATTCGGGTGCGCTGAGCATTCCCGACATGAAGCTGCTCATCGGCATCTTTGTGGGATTATGCGTGGTATTTGGCACGGCCATGACCTGGCGCGCTTTCGGAACACTGTGGGACATGACTCCCGTCCTGGTCCTGATGCTGGGCGCCGCCGCCATCATGGGCGCCATGAAATACACGCTGGGACATAACCCTTATGGCTACCGGGCCAAAGGAGACATCTACGTATTCCTGTTCTTCGGACTGGTATCCGTGATGGGCGCATATTTCGTATGTACAAAGGGTGTGGGCCTGCACTGGAAACTGTTGCTGCCCGCCGCCGGCGTGGGCTGCTTCAGTGTGGGCGTGCTCAACGTGAACAATATCCGTGACATGAAAACGGACGCCGCCAACCGCGTTACCGTAGCCATCAAGCTGGGTACGCACAAAGCCCGTATTTACCAGACGGTGCTCATCGGCCTGGGCTGGGTGTGCATGGCGGCTTACTGCCTGCTGTGCTGGCCCTCTGCCTGGCATTGGATGTGGGTGGTCACCCTGCCGCTTTATATCGTGCACCTGAAAGGCATCTGGACGCGGGAAGACCGCGCCCTGGATCCCATGCTGCCCCTGCTGGTGATGTCCACTTTCGCCCTTAGCCTGCTCTTCGGCCTGGGCTTCTGCGTATATCTGTTCTAGATGAGAAAGTACCTCTTCCTCCTGTGTTCCCTGGCCGTACTGCTTCCGGCATGCAAGCCCGAGCAGATGCCGGCCGACGAGGAACCCTATGTCTCTGATGTTGTAGGTGATGAAATAGGAACCTACTTTGATGAAGGCCGGCAGATGACTTTCCGGCTGCTGGATATCACGGAACTGTACGAGGAGGTAGCTTATAATACCTGGGCCGTTCCGGTGAAGCACGTCCGCTATGACAATCTGCCCGCAGGACTCAAGGAAACGGTAAAATCGTACGGCCTTTCCAGTTCCACCCAGGTATACAGCATGCAATGGAAAGGGGAAACCTGCTACCATCTCATCAGCCTGATAATGATGGACTGGGACGGTGTTTATCGGCCCACCGGAGAGAACGTGTATTTTGCCACGCAGGATGCGTATCTCGAGTTCCTGCAGGAATCCGAGGATGTAACCTGTATCCTTCTTACCGACGTGGACGTGGTGAGGAGCGCTTCGGGGGCGCCCCGGCTGCTCCCCGGCACCTGGCAGATGGACTGGCTGCACCTGCATCACGATGTAAACCTCGGCAGCGGCATTGACGATCAGGTAGCGCTGTATCCGGACCTTCCTTTCTCCATTACGGAAGTCTGTCATTTTGATACGGACGGAACCGGTTACCTCCGCAGTGTCAAATCGTTCAAGGACGGCAGCGAAGAGGTGGCCCTGGACCCTTTCGACTATCGGCTGGTAGACTATCACACGCAGGACAACCTTCAGGATTATACCTTTGTCTGCTACTTCGAAGCAGGAGATACCATTCAGTATACCGCCCGTTCCCTGGATGGTTTCAAGGGCAACTTTGACCGCAGTTTCGGCTTCGTAACCTATCCCTGGTATAAGAAAGGATCAGACGCTTTTGCCGGCAAGACGGGAGGGCCGAAGTACGGCGTTCCGGAAAAGGATGCCCGCATGCCGATAGTAGGGCGCTGGACGGGGACGGCCAAAAGTGCCGCGCTTGTATTTGGTATCAAGCATTACACCTGGGTTTTCCGTGCCGATGGTACGGGTTATCTGCTGATCTCCAAGCAGCATCAATACTCATTTGCCTACACCGTGGAAGGGGAAGACCCCTCTGCACTCCAGCTTACCATCTACAAGTACGACACCATGTTCTATATTACCGACGGTTTCTGGCAGGAAGGCGACAGGTCGTACAGGTTTACACCGACACCGGTTCCCACAGGTGAGCCGTTAAAGGCGAAAATCTCTGCCGACGGAAACAGTCTGGAACTGGAAGGCTGGGCCAACCGGGGCGCCGATTACTACAGCAAAACCCCCATCGTTTTCACCCGGGTCCGTTAGTGCTCTCTGCCCTGAGCCTTGCCCGAAAGCGGATACATGGCATCTACGTCCTTCAGTGGTAACCCCGTAAGTCTCGCCAACTGCTTGTTGGAGGAGCGGTACCTGTTTTTCAGTTGGACAGCCAACTGCTTCTTGGACTCTATGCTAAGGAGAGAAGGCTTATCGGCCTTGAACTTTTCCCGGCAGAGGCCGATGACGATGGGCCACATTTCCTCGTCATTGAGGGCAGGATCATCTCCGTATTTCAATGCCGTCTCTACCTGCGCTTCGACGTTCTTGAGCACACTGTAAATAAACTGGCGGGCGTTGTCGTAGAAGGACATTGCGTATTCGTAATCGACAAAACTCCAGGGTTGGGCAAATCCGTCTTTGACATAAATGCGGGCATCGACTTCCGTGATGGTCCTGGAGCAGGTGAATTCCCGCAGGCTTCTCCCTTTCAGTGAAGACGCTGAAACCCCGTCTTTAACCAGGAGCGGGTTGAAATACAGAAAACCAGAAGACCAGGGGTCGGCAAAAACGTTTACTTCCGGTCTTGCCACAAAAGCGTTGCGTATTACATAGGCAATCTCTGTTCTCAATTGCCTTAAATCGTTAATGGCGGTTATTCCCGCTTTGACAGACCGCATAATCCCCGGCTTCCCGTGACGGGAAAAATAGTTATCCAGCAAGAGCTTATACCGTTCGAAGAAAGACAAAACCTCTATTTCCTGCCCTGACAGGATAAAATGGAAATGATTGGTCATGATGGAATAGGCCAGCAACTTACAGTCCGAGGCCATTTTGGCGATGGCCATCAGATTCAATGCGATTCCTCGTTCCTGATCGTTTTGAAAGAAGAAATCATTTTCCAGAGGGGAGGTGTAAAGATGGAAGCACGGAGCGGCGTTCAGGAAGGCTCTTTCGGCAGGGGTGTCAGAATAACGCATACTTTTTTTTCTACAAGGTATGCATGATTTCCCAGAATCACCTTCCCCAACAGGGAAAATGTGGCGAAAATCGTCATATAGGGACGAATGAACCCCCATCATACAAAACATGCAATTATTTTGTATGATGATTCGAGCACCCAAAGGGCCGATTTCGTGCACGAGTACCCTTAAATGAGGGGTTCGAGCACCAGGAGGGCCGATTTCGTGCTCGAGTACCCCGGAGCAACAAGATGGGTGCTCTGAGGGGGCGCGGGGGCGGGCGTTTTTGCAAAATCGGGGCAAAATGCGTAATTTTGACGGCTAAAAACGAACGAGAGTGAAGAATATCCGCAACTTTTGCATCAT
>JAFZIX010000195.1 GCA_017554135.1 Bacteroidales bacterium
ATATCCTCGTTGTCATCCACAACCAGGACGGTGGGCTTGTCGGCATCGGCCTCCGTAGCCCGCTCGGCCGCTTCCTGCTGCGCACTGTCGCCGCGGGAATACATCACCACATAGTGCTCTGTGAACGCAGAAGCATCCCAGGCCTGTTCCACCACTTTGCCGCGGCCCTTCCGGGGAATGCGGATGCTGAAAGTGCTGCCGTGCCCCTTCTCGCTCTGCACATCTACGGACCCGCCATGCAGTTGGGCGATGCTTCTGACCAGCGCCAGGCCGATGCCGGTCCCGGAAGACTCGTTCCGCCCCTGATAGAACTGCTCGAAAATCTTCGGGAGCCGGTCGGCGTCGATGCCACTGCCATCGTCCTCCACAGAAAGGATGACATCTGCGCCATCCTGAGCCACTTTAACCTGGATATGGGCACCTTCCTCCGTATGTTTGAAGGCATTGCTCAAGAGGTTAAACAGCGCCCGCTCCATGAGGTGCATATCGGCCTCCACTTCCAGCGACTCCGGGCCAACGAAGCGGAGTTCCTTATTCCGGGTGGCCTCTTCGAATCCGCTCATCCATTCTTTTACGGCAGCGCAAAGGTCGAAGCGGGTAAGCGTAAGCGGGAAGGCACCGCTTTCTATCTTTCTGAAATCCAGGATGTTGTTTACCAGCCGCAGCAATACGTCTACGTTGCGGCGCACCACCTGCAGCGTCTGCTTCTGCGCCGGCTTCATGTCATCGGCCATCACCCGATCCAGCGGGGCCGATACCAGCGACAGCGGCGTACGAAGGTCGTGACTGACGCTGGTAAAGAACTCCAGTTTGGCCTTGGTACTCTCTTCCAGTTGCTGGGAGAGTTTGCGGGTAACGAAGTAACTGCGGACGGCCAGGACTGTTCCCATGATGAGTACGGCAATCAAGGCCAGGAGCAGCAGGAGCACCAGTTTTTGGCTGTTGATTTGCGACAGGAAGGCATCCTGCTTTTCGTTCAGTTCCTCCACCATGGCCAGCTGCCGGGCCGTCACCTGCTCCTGGATGAGTTGCATCCTGGCGTTTTGCCCGTCCACCAGCAGGGATTCCAGCCGATTTTCCCGCTCAAAGGGTTCCCCGGAGAGGATGTGCATAGCTATCTCCATCACCTGGTCCCCGCTGGTGGGATACAGGTAGGTGGCCGTAAGCACCCCGTCGATGACGTCCTGGATGCCGTCGGCAAGGGCATCTATGCCGAAGAAAGGAATCCCGGCAGGGTCCGGGAGGACCTCAAAAGCGCCGCGGGCCATCCGGTCATTCTGGGCAAAGACGGCGTCGAAGGCGATCCCCTCGTCCAGGAATTCCTGCATGGCCCTGGCTCCGCCTTCCTGCAGCCATCCGCCAAAACGGGAGGCCACCACGGAAATGCCTGGATAAGCCTCCAAAGCCTCGGCAAAGCCATTATGCCGGTCGATGGCAGGAGATGATCCCTCCAGGCCCTGAATCTCCACAATCCGGCCTTTCCCACCCAGTACCTTGGCCGCATAGTTGCCCAGGATACGGCCAATCTCCACATTGTCGGCCCCGATGAAAGCCGTGTATTTGTCGGAATCAATCTTCCGGTCGAAAAGGATGACCGGAATGTCCGCATCGAAGGCAGCTTCTACGGCCGGCGTGATGGTGTTCACCTGATTGGGCGAGACGATGAGAAGATCCACACCGTCCTTCACGAACTGCCCGATCTGGGCAATCTGCCGCCCGGAATCATCATCGGCCGAGGCAAAACGGACTTCGACATTCCCATAAAAACGGGCGGATGCCTGCAGCTCGGCATTCAGCTTGGTACGCCAGATGTCCTCACTGCATTGGGATACGCCAATAACGAGCGACTTCTCCCCACTGGAGCAACCAGCGAGAAGAAGCAGCGCGAATATGAGAGTTGATAACCTGTTTTTCAATGTATTGTTACTGTTTTAATTCTTCAGGTACAATGGGCATGGCCCCCTTCTGCGTGCAGACGAAGGCAGATACCTTGACCGCCGTCTGGTGTGCTTCCGGGACCGTCTTGCCCTTCAGGATGGAGCCCATGAAGGATCCGGTGAACGAGTCTCCGGCGCCCACGGTATCGGCCACCTCCACCTTGGGTGTAACCTGGTAGGACATGCCTCCCTCGTAGAAGACATAGCTGCCGTTGGTCCCGCAGGTAAGGATGAGCATCTGGAGGCCATAGTCCTTCATAATCTTCCAGCACTTGTCTTCCAGGCCCAGGCCGGCATAATCGAACATACGGGCGATAATCACCAGTTCCTCGTCGTTGATTTTGAGGATGTCGCAGCGGCGGAAGGATGCCTCCAGGACTTCTGCATTATAGAAGCTCTGGCGGAGATTGATATCGAACACTTTCAGGCAATCCTCCGGAACGGCGTCCAGGAAAGCGCCGATGGTCGCGCGGGAAACCTCGCTGCGCTGGGCCAGAGAGCCGAAGCAGACGGCCTTACAGTCCTTGGCCAGGGCCCTCAGATCATCCGTGAAGGGGATGTTGTCCCAGGCTACGTCGGTCTTGATCTCATATTGAGGCACACCCTTTTCATCCAGGGTTACCTGCACGGTACCGGTGGGATAATCCACGCGGGAGAGGTTGTACGGCAGCTGGTGCGCCTCGAAGTCCTCCACGATTTCTTCCCCCAGTTTGTCGTGTCCGATGGCACTGACCGCAATACCTTCCAGTCCGAACTGACGGGCGTGATAGGCGAAGTTGGCGGGGGCACCTCCCAGTTTCTTGCCTTCCGGAAGCACATCCCAGAGTGCTTCACCGATTCCAATAACGTATTTACCCATAATTACTTGCGGATCTTGGTGAAATAAAAGAAAAGATAAGCGACTCCCACGGCCA
>JAFZIX010000196.1 GCA_017554135.1 Bacteroidales bacterium
ACGCTGGTGGCGGTGTTCACCGTAGAGAAACTGGGCTGCAAGCCGCTCCTGATTACCGGTTCCCTGGGCATGGCCCTGGGTGCCCTGGGCGTAGCCCTGTCCAATGTATTCACGATGCCGCCCCTGGTGCCGGTAGTCAGCATCATGCTCTACAGCGCCTGCTTCATGTTCAGCTGGGGCCCCATCTGCTGGGTATACATTGCCGAGCTCTTCCCCAACACCAACCGCAGCCGCGCCACGGCCATCGCCGTCGCCTTCCAGTGGATCTTCAACTTCATCGTGAGTTCCACCTTCGTGCCCATGTACAACATGAAGCTGGGCGCCATGGGTGACAGCTTCGGCCATTGCTTCGCCTACGCCCTGTACGGTATCATCTGCATCGTGGCCGCCATCTTCGTATGGCGCCTGGTGCCCGAAACCAAGGGCAAGACCCTCGAAGACATGACCGCCCTCTGGAAACGGAGGTAGTCACGGCCGCATCACGGCAGCGACTTGTGGTTTTGCCAGCGCCCCGTGATGCAGAATTAATTGAAACACAGTATTTTACGAAAATCCTCCGGAGTGATATCGCCCCGGAGGATTTCTATAACATACTCATTCTCAGCGTTTTCCACATCACGCTATTGCTTTATTCGAATCGTTTTACGATCTTTGTGTCAGCGGATACAGGACACCGTTAATCAGCCACTTACAAAGGTGGCATAGTGTCTTGTATACTTATGAAAAATCGACCCTTCCTAAAAGGAATCCTGAATCACTGTTACCAGCGATCCGCAAATGGCGGTCTCATCTTTTACTGCCAAAGTGATTATCTGGTCTGGTTTACGACCGTCTGCATCGCTGCCTCCAGGCATCATGTAAAGGTACTGGCCCTGTGTCCCATGCCGGATCATACCCACATGTCGGTCATAGCCGATTCCGTTCAGCAGCTATCGTCCTTCATGGGAGAAGCTAACCGCAGCTATTCCTATGCCCAGAACAAGGTTTGCAACACCAAGAATTCCTGGTTCGAACACACATTCGGGAGTGCCGTCAAGAAAGGGCCCAAGGACGCTCGCAGCAATCTCGTATATGTCGGCAATAATCCTGTTGAACGTCAGATGGCTGTAAATGCCGAGGACTATCGCTGGACTTTTGTTGCCTATGCCCAGAGCGATCATCCCTTCTCGGATAAACTGGTCATCCGCAACGCATCCTGGCACATGAAGAATGCCATCCGCGAAGTACGCGCGCAGCGCAGAATGGATAAGCCGCTGAATGAGTGTCAATTGAAACGGATCATGGCAAAACTGGACGACCGGGAAAGACAACAGTTGACAGACTTTATCATTACCGCTTATAACGTAATAAACTATACGGAGACCCTTCGTTATTTCGATGGTAAATATGATAACTACCTGATGGCCCTGCACAGCACGACTGGCCATGAGTATGATCTAAATGAAACCTTCGTGGGCCGGTCTGACGCCCATTACGCTACAATGGTCAATACGCTCCTGTCAGAAAAGCATCTTGCCGATATCCACGACTTCCTTTCCTGGCCAGCCGAAGAAAGAAAACGTCTCATCCCACTACTGCGCCGAAATACAAAGGCGACAGATAGGCAAATCTATAAATTCTTGCACCTCCTCCCCAAGACAAGCGTGATGCGGAAGTGATTAAGGTACAGCCATTTACGCAAATCCTCCGGGGCAAAATCGCCCCGGAGGATTTCTATAAAATGCTAATTATCAATTAAGTACAGATCACGGATTAGATTAGGCCAGGCCGCCGTTGAGTTCGTAATCGGCCTTGACTTCTTCGTAGAAGGCGGCTTCGGAGGCCTGGATATAAGGGTAGAGCCAGA
Organism: Bacteroidales bacterium; assembly: GCA_017554135.1. Classification (GTDB taxonomy): domain Bacteria; phylum Bacteroidota; class Bacteroidia; order Bacteroidales; family UBA932; genus Cryptobacteroides. Next base: position 1,847 of record JAFZIX010000196.1, read on the forward strand.
TGTAGCCGATACCCAGGGTGAGCAGGCACAGGAAGGCCCAGCCGATAAAGCTCAGATACAACCAGAAGAGGTCGAACTTGTGGCCCTTCATCATCATGCGGCTGCGGTGGATGGCTTCCGTGGCGGAGAGTTCCGGATTGTCTTCCAGGATGTAGGGCGTCATAGCATAGGAGAAGCCCTTGATGATGCCCGGGATAATGAGCAGCAGGGACCACAGTGAGATGAGGATATACATCCAGAGCATGGTCCATACCTTATTCCAATAATGGTTGAAGGAGATGTGGAAGGCATTGGGAACCATGTCATTGTCTCCCTTGACAACCAGCAGACGGAAGGCATTGGCATAACCTACCATGAGGGGAGCCAGCAGCAGGATGTATGCGAGAATAAACAAACCGTTCGTTCCGTTCACGCTCTGCTGTATGGCCATGTATTCGGGATCCTGCATCAGGGATAACATACCGTAAATGGAAGAGTTGGATCCAAGATGCTCTGTCATGTAAGTCTGCATCTTGACGCTTTGGTAGCTGACCGGGCCGGAGAAGGCGCCGATAAGGATGAAGAGAATCAAGGTGAGCAGGACTGCTTTTCCCCAGTTGCCGCTCAGGGCGTCCAGGGCCTGGTTTTTAAATTGCTGGTTCGTTTTCATGTTAAAATGGAATAGTATCTATTGACAAATTTAAGCATTTTTCGGATATTTGTGTGATTTAACCCATTTATTTACCATGACACTCATCATTGTTATCGCCGTAGTCGCCCTCCTCGTGCTGTGGGTGATTTCCGTTCAAAACAAGCTTGTCAAGAGCGACGAATTCTGCAACAATGCCCTCAAGCAGATCAATGTGCAGCAGATTTCCCGTTACGACGCCCTGCAGGCCCTGGTAAAACTGACCCGCGAATATTCCTCTTACGAGGCCGATACCCTCCAGAAGATTGTGGAGGCCCGCAAGATCACCTCTTCGCCTGCTCCTTCCGCCGCCGATATCAACGCTAACGAAGCCGTCCTCAAGGAGATCGGCGCCAAGCTCATCGCCGTGGCCGAGGCCTATCCGGAACTCAAGGCCAACCAGAACTACCAGCAGACGATGGCCAGCATCGAGAAGTACGAAGAGAACGTGCGCCTGTCCCGCATGACCTATAACGACACCGTCACCCGCTTCAACCAGCAGGTGCGCATGTTCCCTGCATCGGCCGTCGCCGGTATGCTGGGCTTCGCCAAGCGCGAATACCTGGCCGATGACATTACCAAAAAAGACTACCCGGTAATTTAATGAAAAGATTACTCTGCCTTATCTTCGCCGCAGTCCTGTGCATCAGTGCTGCGGCAGATAGTATACGGACCATACGGGACGTGGATATCCGCGTGGAGCTGAGCCGGGACGGCAGTGCCTGGGTTACCCAGCGCTGGGAGGCCGAGGCCGGCGGATCCGGCACGGAGTTCTAC
>JAFZIX010000197.1 GCA_017554135.1 Bacteroidales bacterium
CGCTCTCGATCTATTATTTGTTCTCGGTACTTGCTTGTACTTGTAACAGTCTTTTCAAAGAACTTTCGTGAAAAAACCCGCTCGTTTTCCGAACGGGACTGCAAAGGTACTACTTTTTTCATTACCTCCAAATTTTTTTCGAACTTTTTTTTAAAAAATTTTACAAACAAAAAAGGCCCGGCAAATGCGCCGGGCCCCTAAAAAGCTAATAATCAGAGACTAAAGCCCTGCAACCACGATAGAGGCCAAACCTGCCACGAAAAGCACAAACATTGCTGCGAGCAGCAGACCGGTGCCTTTCTTGGCTCCCTTGAACTCTTTCCACACAAAAACACCCCAGATTGCAGCCACCATGGGAGCGCCCTGTCCGAGTGCATAGGACACTGCGGGACCTGCCTTTTCGGCAGTGATGTAGCTGAGTGCGGTACCCAGGCACCAGATGCAGCCGCCGAGCATACCTACGAGGTGAGTCTTGCAGTCTCCCTTGAAATACTGGCTATAAGTAACAGGCTCGCCCACGAAGGGTTTGCGCATCACGATAGTGTTGAACAGGAAGTTGCTGAGCAGCACGCCAAGGGTAAAGAGCACGATAGCGGTGTAGGGAGTAACCTTACCGGCGGCGGGAGTGACGAAATTGGCGGTGTCCATCGCGCGCATTACAAAGGAGGAGAAGAACGACATGATGATACCTGCCAGCACGGCGAGGATGATGCCCTTCTTCTGATCTGCCTTGGAGATGCCTGCATCGCCTTTGCGGCTGGCTGCGAGGCCATTGCAGACGATTGCACAGACCACGAGCGCCACGCCGAGAATCAGCAGGCCGACCTCACCGGTCTTTGCGCCCTGCTGCACGGCAACGCGATAGTTGTTCACCACACCAAGCACCAGCGCCAGGCCCACACCTACCGGGAATGCCACGGAAAGGCCGGCGATAGAGGTGGATGCGGAAAGGAGGATGTTGGAAAGGTTGAAGATGATACCTCCGACCAGGATCCAGAGAATGCTGGAACCGGAAGCCTGCTTGAGGTCTGCGATGAACGGACGGCCTGCATCGCCGAAACTGCCAAGGGTAAAGGCAAGGATGAGAGCGAAAACGACCATGCCGATCACATAGTCCCAATAGAAGAGCTCATAACGCCAGCTCTTTGCGGCAAGTTTCTGGGTGTTGCCCCACGAACCCCAGCACAGCATAATGACAAAACAGAGTATGACTGCGAGGGTGTAGCTGTTGACAATAAACATAATAGTATAAAGGTTTAAATAGTTTCAGCAGCTACAAATATATAAAAAAATAATGGCCGGGCGGCTGCCCGGCCATTATTTTTACATCATCCCGCCTTCCGGCATGGCCGGAACTGCAGGCGCCGGCTCGGGAATATCCACGATGCCGCACTCGGTAGTGAGGAACATGCCGGCAACGGAAGCCGCATTCTCGAGGGCGACGCGCACGACCTTGGTAGGATCGATAACGCCCGCCTCATACATGTTCACGAACTCGTCGGTTCGGGCATTGTAGCCGAAATCACCCTTTCCTTCCTTTATTTTATTAATAATAACGGAAGCATCCACGCCGGCGTTGGTGGCAATCTGACGGAGAGGCTCCTCGATCGCCTTGGCGACGATGTGAATACCGGTGGTCTCGTCTTCGTTGTCTCCCTTCAGGCCGGCGAGAGCTGCGGCTGCGCGGATGTAGGCCACGCCGCCTCCGGGGAGGTAGCCCTCCTCAACTGCGGCACGGGTGGCGTTGAGAGCATCCTCAACACGATCCTTCTTTTCCTTCATCTCCACCTCGGTGGTAGCGCCCACGTAGAGCACTGCCACGCCGCCGGCGAGTTTACCCAGGCGCTCCTTGAGTTTCTCGCGGTCGTAGTCGGAGGTGGTGGTGGAAATCTGCTTGCGGATGAGGTCTGCGCGGTCCTTGATGGCAGCGGCATCGCCCTTTCCGCCAACGATGGTGGTATTTTCCTTAGTGATGGTCACCTTCTCGGCCTTGCCGAGGAAGTCGGGGGTGGCATTCTCCAGGGTGAAGCCACGCTCCTCGCTGATGACGGTTGCGCCGGTGAGGATGGCGATATCCTGCAGCATCTCCTTGCGCCTGTCGCCAAACCCGGGAGCCTTGACTGCAGCAACCTTGAGAGAGCCGCGGAGTTTGTTGACTACCAGAGTGGTAAGAGCCTCGCCGTCCACATCCTCAGCGATGATGAGCAGTTCCCTGCCCTCACGTGCGATGGGTTCGAGGATGGGGAGAAGATCCTTCATGGTGGAGATCTTCTTGTCGGTGATGAGGATGGAAGGATTGTTCAGGTCGGCCTCCATCTTGTCACCGTTGGTCATGAAGTAGGGGCTGATGTAGCCGCGGTCGAACTGCATGCCTTCCACGACCTTCACCTCGGTGCCGGTGCCTTTTGCTTCCTCGACGGTGATGACGCCATCTTTCTTAACCTTGGACATCGCATCGGCGATGAGTTTGCCGATGTAGGCGTCGTTATTGGCGGATACGGTACCCACTTGCTCGACCTTGGAATAGTCCTCGCCCACAGCCTGGCTCTGCTTCTTCAGTTCGGCCACTACAGTCTCGACAGCCTTGTCGATGCCGCGCTTGAGGTCCATGGGATTGGCACCAGCGGTGACGTTCTTGATACCCACGTTGATTATAGCCTGGGCAAGAACTGTTGCGGTGGTGGTGCCGTCACCGGCCTGCTCATTGGTCTTGGAAGCAACTTCCTTGACCATCTGGGCACCCATATTCTGGTATTTGTCTTTGAGTTCGACCTCCTTTGCCACAGTGACACCGTCCTTGGTCACCTGAGGGGCACCGAACTTCTTTTCGATCACCACGTTGCGGCCTTTGGGGCCGAGGGTAACCTTAACTGCATTTGCAAGTGCATCTGCGCCTTCCTTCATGGCGGCGCGGACGTCAGTATTGAATTTGATTTCTTTTGCCATAATTCATTTGTGCTTATAGATTCCTTCGCTACGCTCAGAATGACACACTGTCATTCTGAAGGGTGCATAGCACCCTGAAAGAATCTGCTATTACAGGATTGCCAGAATGTCTGATTGTTTAACGATTAG
>JAFZIX010000198.1 GCA_017554135.1 Bacteroidales bacterium
AACGTCCGTCCACATATAAATTCAAGGTTATGCTGCGGTCCAGGCAACTCGTCACCTTATCAACTTCGCCATCCAGAGTCGCCACAATGCTCATCACATTCTTGCTCAGGCTCGCCCGGGCCTTGGATGCTCCGGCCTCCGCAGCCATCTGCAGGCACTCCTCAGTCAATATCTTTTCCTCTGACTCCAGCATATCATTCTCCTCCGACGGTTAAACTTTTCACCAGCACGCTCGGGATTCCGCAACTCACGAAGGCGCTCTGCTCCTTGCCGCAGGTCCAGGTGCTGTCGTCTATCTTCAGGTCGCCCGCCACCGCTACAATGTCGGCAAGTGCGCGCGGGCCGTTTCCAACTATGTTGATATCCTTCACCGGCATAGTCAGGCGGCCATTTTCTATCAGGCGCCCGCTCTTCACGTAGAAGGTGAAATCCCCTTCGCCGATCTTGACCTCGCCGTTGGAGAACTGATCCACGAAGATGCCTTTCTTGACGCTGGCGATAAGGTCGCCGCAAGTGCCATCGGCGCCACTTTCCATGTATGTGCAGCGCATGCGGGGGATAGGATTGTAGCGGAAGGACTCTCTTCTGCCATTGCCGGTAGGGGATACTCCGTAGTATGCTGCGCTGATGCGGTCGTGGAGATAGCTGCGCAGGATGCCATCCTCCACCATATAGATCTTCTGCCCGGGCACTCCCTCGTCGTCTATGTTGACAGCGCCGCGGTTGCCGGGGATGGTTGCATCGTCTATGATATTGATGCCCCTGGAGGCCACCCGTTTGCCCATCTTATCCGCGAAGATGCTCTGGCCCTTGCGATTGAAATCCGCCTCGAACGCATGACCCATCGCCTCATGAAGAAGGATGCCGGATGCGCCCGCGGCCATCACGACGGGCATCTTGCCGCCCTTTGGCCGCTTAGCCTCGAAACGCTCGTCCATTCCTGTGGTAACATTGGTTGCAAGTTCTTCGAGCAGGGCGTCCGTGATCATTTCTACTCCGGCGCGGAAACTGCGGGAGGCATTGTTCATTTCCGTGTGGCCTTCGCGAACGAAGATTACCGTGACGGTGATGCTGCCGATGGGACGTGTGTCGGTGGTGAGTTCACCGAGGGAGTTGTACATCATGATTTCGCTCACCTGGCTGCTCAGCATGGCTATCACCTTGTGTACACTGCTGTCTTTGGCGCGAATCAGGCTTTCCAGTTTCTGAAGTGCCGGCACGAACTGCGCCGCGTCGCTTTCGCGCCAGTCCCGCTCCTGGCTATAGAAACTACCGTGGAGCGTATCTGCCTGATTGCCAGGTAATTGCTGGAGATGCCTCTGCGGTCCGGCCTGTAGAGGCGTTTTTGGTAAAGTATTGAAGTTCAACCTGTTGCGCTCCACGCTGCTGCCAGCGAAGGCTATCGCCGAAGCGCCGCGCGCCGCAGAAAGCAACGCGCCATACTCCGTGCTCTCGGCATAGGCATAACCCGTTTTCTCTCCGCGGAGCACGCGCACGCCGCAGCCGTAATCTATATGTGAACCACCGGAACTGACTTCGCCGTCTCGCAAAACCAATTCTGAATACGAAGTGTCTTCGAAAAACAGATCGCACCAGTCGCCGCCGTTCTTCAGACCTTCGCCGACGAGAGCCTGAAGATGTGCGGGGGTCATCCCGAAATGGGAAAGGAAATCATTCGGGTTTCTCATCGGGATAGGCAAGTTGATGGATAATGTCAAATTTCTCCTTGTCCTTGATGTTCGCGCAAACGGGGGTGCCTTCTGCCACTATTGTAAAGGGGTCTGTGGAATTGTCGATAAGAAGCCAGCGTTCACAGATGGGAGCATATGTCTCGAAGAAATAGTTCAACCCCATGTAATAGCGCCGCCGCACCACCTCCTCAGGGATATTGTGCCCCCCGGCCGCCACTCTGTTTTTCACGCGGGAAATAGCCAGTTCCGGTGAGCGAAGCCAGAAATACAGGATGATGATGGAATAGCCGCGGGACTTCGCATCGTTGATTATGCCAAGCAAGGAGCGTGTCGCCAGAGTGGTCTCCACGCAGAAATCCATATTGTTGCCCAATAAATAGTATATCTTCTGGAGCATGTAGCGGCTCGCGGTGACCGAAGCCTCCGCCGGGTTAAATGGCGAGAGACTCTTCGCGAATTCGTCGGAATTCACGAACTGGTTGCACTCCAGCATTTCTGGAAGGAGCGTGTAGGAAGCGGTCGTTTTTCCGGAGCCGTTGCATCCGGAGATGATATACATTTTAGGCATTCGAATTCACTCCATAACCGAAGAGCGCGAAATCGCCCTTGGCGGGATCATCCGGGAACAACTCGCGGAAGGAGTCGGTAATGTCCCTGGCGGTGACTATGTCTTTGGCGCGGCGTCTGGTGAGGCCGAGTTCGGTGGCCTGACGGTATACATGCACGTCCAGCGGAATCACCAGGTCGGACGGGGAACTGTTCTTCCAGAGGCCGAGGTCCACGCGGCCGTCGCGGCGGACCATCCAGCGGCGGAGCATCCAGATCTTTTTGTTGGCGGCCTTGGGATCGGTCTTCTGGCCGTAGATTCTGGTGCGCATCTCATCAGCCGAAAGTTCTTCCAAGGTGCTGCTGGCAGAATAAAAGGCCTTGAGCCTCTTGCAGATGGCTGCAACCTCGCTCCATTTCACCGTGCGGTGGATGGAAGAGGAATCATTCCGCCAGTCTCCGGCCATCACATAATCGTAGGGCCGCCAGACCATTTCGTCGAAAAGACGGCTGCAGTCCCGCACGATCATGGCCCTGCGTCCCCATGCGAAATGCGCGGCAAAAACCGCGGCGATTTCGATATCCTGGAGGCACGGGCGCCATTCACCACCCTCGAAACCGAGGACCGGCTGCACCGTGGTCATCATCTGATAAAAGCGCCGGGGGAACGCTATGGGATCTTCCTCGAAATACTTCGGGTTGTTATAGCGTTCCGCCCAGAACAACAGTTTGTCAGCAATCGCCTGATCCATTATGCAGTGGCTGCTTCAAGTTTGCGGAGCATGGAGAACATCACCAGTCCGGAAATCACGCAAAGTGCCATCAGCACACTCCAGTTGACCCAGAGGGGCACGTTGTTCCAGAGCATGGAAGGGATGGAACTGAGATAGTTGCCTACAGCGGTGGCTGCGAACCACAGGCCCATCATGAGACCCTTGTATTTGGGAGGAGCGACCTTCGAGACGAAGGAAATACCCATGGGCGAGAGCAGCAGTTCCGCGAAGGTGAGCACCAGGTAGGTGGAGATGAGATAGGTGGGCACCACCGGATCGGGGGATACGCCACCCACGCTGACCAGTGCGGAAGGTGCCGGCTGGCCCTTGGATGCGGCGAGCATGATAAGGTAGCCGACGGCGGCAACGAACATGCCGAGGCCTATCTTCTTGGGTGCGGAAGGTTCTTTGTCCTTCTTTGCCAGAGCCCCGAAGATTGCCATCGAGACCGGCGTCAGGGCAACGACGAAGAACGGGTTGAACTGCTGGAACTGCTGGGGAAGGATATGGATTTCGGGGGCCATGCCCTTGTAGAGGGCGTATGCGCCTGCCCAGAGTGCCAGGGTGACGATTCCGCTGATGGTCTTGCCGCGGGATGTTTCAGACTGGAAGGTGCTGAAGAGGGTATAGATCGAAACCGCTATCAGCGCCAGAGCCCAGATGTTGAAACCGATCTTGAGCGGGCCTGCAACCGATGTCTGGGTGTAGTCGCGGGCGAAATAGGTGAGGGAGGATCCGTTCTGGTGGAATGCCATCCAGAAGAAGATGACCACC
>JAFZIX010000002.1 GCA_017554135.1 Bacteroidales bacterium
GTCCGCATCCTCGTCGTGGTCGAGAAGATCCACCTTCTCGAAGCGAATGGTAGCGATTGCATCATCACCTTCTTCGAATCCTGTGGTATCGCATTCGAACTCCGTGTCGAGGAATTCCACCTTGCCCTCGCCTATGACCTTTGCGGGATAGGTGTTGGCCCGGCGCTCCTTCTTCATCACCTGGATATCGTCCGGATCGATGTAGAGCATGACCTCGCTCCCGACGGGGTAGGGATCATAATCCTGGATCATCAACTCGTAGCCGGTGTCGGTATCCACCCACATCTCATAGTGCACGCCTTTGAAGATGCAGGAGTTGACCTTGGCCTTGAACTGGCATTTGGCAGGATCGGTGGTGAAGTATATATCCTCCGGACGCACTACCACATCAACGGGCACATCCTCGCCGAAACCTTCGTCCACACAGTCGAACTCGTGCTTGATGAAGGCTACTCTGCGGTCGCGCATCATGCGGCCCTTGAGGATGTTGCTCTCGCCGATGAAATCCGCCACGAAGGCATTCACGGGCTCGTTATAGATGTCGGTGGGAGTGCCTATTTGCTGGATGCGGCCTTCGTTGATGACAACGATTGTGTCGCTCAGCGTAAGAGCCTCTTCCTGGTCGTGGGTGACATATATAAAGGTGATGCCAAGTTTCTTGTGCATCTCCTTGAGTTCAATCTGCATATCCTTGCGCATCTTGAGGTCAAGCGCCGCCAGCGGCTCGTCAAGCAGCAGCACCTTGGGCTGGTTGACGATTGCACGGGCGATGGCGATACGCTGCTGCTGGCCTCCGGAAAGGGTTTCCACATCGCGGTCTTCATAATCGGACATGGCCACCAGTTTAAGGACCTTTCGGACGCGCTTGTCAATTTCCTCTTCAGGAGTCTTCTTCAGTTTGAGACCGAAGGCGATGTTGTCGTAGACATCCAGATGGGGGAAGAGAGCATAACGCTGGAATACGGTGTTCAGCGGACGCTGATGCGGGGGGATGCCTGCAATGTCTTTGCCGTCGAGGAGAATGACTCCTTCATCCGGCTGCAGGAAACCCGCAATCATGCGCAAAAGAGTGGTTTTGCCGCAGCCCGAAGGGCCGAGGAGTGTCAGGAACTCGCCGCGGCGCACATACAGATTGATGTCATCGAGCACTTTCTTGTCCCCGAAGGACTTGCTCAGATGCCGGATGTCGATAATGTTCTCCTTCATTACCTGCGGGGAATGTTGATATAGTATATGGCGCCGAGGGTTGCTGCAAGCAATTTTTCGTCGTGCCTGTAGCCCGTGGCAAAATGAAGGCGGAACTGTTCATTGTCCGGAATGGGGAACCAGAATCCATCCAACCCGGCAACGATATCCTTGTTGTTATCGTTAAGATTCAGTTCAGCACCAAGTCTGGCGCGGATCTGGAAACTCTCGCAAGGATTGAATATGAAGGAAGGAATCATTGTCACACCCTTCATGAGCATGTTGACATCATTGGATACTGCATCATATACATCCAGGCCTACGGTAAGTTTTTCCGAAAGGTCGAACTGCTGGCCGAAGGAGAGCAGGGGGAAGAAATCGTTCTCGCGCTGGACTGCAACGGCGCTCCAGATATTGCGGAAGTTGCCGTATTCGCCGCGCCATTCCAGCGCATAGTTGAACATTTTACTGACAACAGGGCGCTCTCCGTAAGGGGAAGTAGTGGCCTGGAAAGAGAGGGTAGTGTTCTCGGCTTCGTTAGTCCAGTCGAACTTGGCGCCCCACTGATACACCTGGAGATAGTTCCAGACGGAGGAATTCAGGAATGTATGCGACTCGAAGTCGTAGGCGTCGAATTCAAATCCTCCGAAAGTCATGGGCTGCTTGCCGAGACTGACCGAGAAACCGCCGAGATTGGCAGTCAGATATGCCCAGTCGAGCCAGTTGACGTCATCGCTGCGGAAGGTGTTCTTGTAGAGTGCATTGATGGACTCGGCGTCTGCAGCAAGCCAATGGTTGCAGATACTGAGGGAGAATACATCGGAAAGATCGCCTTCGATAAGTGAATAGAGAGAAGAATCGCCGAGTGTGAATTCGCCATTGTAATTAAAGTCGAATCTCGGAATAATGGACAAACCGACACCACGGCCGGAGTCGTCAGCCTCTGGTACGCGCACATATTCCTGTGCAGACCCAGGGAGGCACAACAGCATTGACGCTGCGCAAACTACCAGGAATTTCTTCATTTCTACACATAAAAAGAGTTTAGTGAAACAATGGGGCAAATGTAAGAAAAAATATTCTATTTTTGCACTATGATTCAAGTCTATTGCAAAAACACCGGCACTACTAAATCTTTCAGGGAGGGAACCACACTTCTGGACATGCTGCCGGAGTTCGAATTCGAGAGGCCGTATCCTATTGTTTCAGCAAAGGTTAATAACGTCTCACAGGGCCTTAAATTCCGTGTTTACAACAGCCGGACCGTGGAGTTTACGGATGCCACCGTGCCAAGCGGGATGCGCGTTTACATCCGTTCCCTTTGCTTCCTGCTTTGCAAAGCGTCCAAGGATTTGTTCCGAGGAAGCAAGATTTATATCGAGCATCCCATCTCGCATGGCTATTTCTGCGAACTGGTCAAGCAGGATCATTCTCCGCTGACTCCGGAGGATGTCGAAAAACTGAAGCAGAAAATGCGGCTCCTGGTGGAAAAGAACCAGCCCTTCCATCGCTTCGAGGCACCTATCGAACAGGTGATAGACATCATGCACAAAACCGGAGCGGAAGACAAAGTCAAACTCCTCGAAACCAGCGGACAGGTCTATATGGACTATTATGCTCTGGGGAAGACCAAGGATTATTACTACGGCCGCCTGGTGCCCTCTACCGGTTATCTGAGTGTCTGGGACCTGAAAATGTATCACGGCGGCATGCTGCTGGTAGGGCCCAGCAAGCACAATCCAACCAAACTGGCTCCCTACGTGAACCAGCCGAAGACTTTCAAGATGTTCTCGGAGAACCGCAGGTGGAACGAAATAATGGGGTTGAATACGGTAGGAGACCTTAACAAAAGCCTGCTGGCCGGAAACGGCAGCGACCTTATCCAGATTGCCGAAGCCTTGCAGGAGAAGAAAATCGTCCAGATTGCAGAAGATATTTACAAAAGGTATACAGGCCCCAACAAGGTGCGTCTGGTGCTTATCACCGGCCCCTCAAGTTCGGGTAAGACAACGGTTTCCAAGCGCCTTGCCGTGCAACTTAAGGCATGCGGACTGAGGCCTTTGACCTTCAGCACGGACGACTACTTTGTGGACCGCGAAAAAACGCCTCTCCTGCCGGACGGCACACCGGATTTCGACAACTTCGACACGGTCGATCACGCTGCTCTGGAAGCGGATCTGATGAAGATACTGAACGGAGAGGAAGTCGAGGTTCCTGAATTTAACTTCACCACCGGAAAACGTGAATACAACGGCCGTAAATACAAACTTCAACCTGGCAATATAGTTGTGCTGGAAGGCATCCATGCCTTGAATCCCAAGTTGACCGATAAGATTCCCGGTCGTAAGAAGTTCAAGATCTTTATATCCACACTGACCGGCATCGCACTTGATAACCACAACTGCATTCCCACCAGTGACAACAGGCTGCTGCGCCGCATCGTCAGGGACTACAATAAGGGTGCTTTCACTGCACGCCAGACCATCAGTCAATGGCCCAAGGTACGTGCGGCGGAAGATCAGTGGATATATCCATACCAGGAGAATGCGGATGTAATGTTCAATTCCGCCTATCTGGTTGAGTTCGCGGTGCTCAGGAACCATGCAGAGCCCATCCTCTCAAGCGTCCCCAAAAACTGTCCGGAATATGCAGAAGCGCACCGCCTGCTCAAGTTTATCCACTATTTTGTGCCAGTGCCGGACAACGAAATACCACCGACTTCGCTCTTGCGTGAGTTTGTCGGCGGCAGTTCGTTCAAGTATTGATGATTACTCTCTTTCTGCGAGGCGCTTTTCTGCAAGCGCCTCGTATTTTGTGCCGGGGCGTCCGTAGTTGCAGTAGGGGTGAATGCTGATACCCCCGCGCGGGAGGAAGAACCCTGTAACCTCTATGTACTTGGGATCCATCAGGGCAATAAGGTCCTTCATTATCATATTGACGCAGTCCTCATGGAAAGCCCCATGGTTGCGGAAACTGAAGAGATAGAGTTTCAAGCTCTTGCTTTCCACCATCTTTGCGCCGGGAATATAACTGATGCGTATCTCTGCAAAGTCAGGCTGACCGGTTATAGGGCATACCGAAGTGAACTCGGGGCAGTTGAAACGCACCCAATAGTCATTATCAGGATGTTTGTTTTCAAAAGCCTCCAGCACTTCCGGCGAATAGTTCTGGTTGTATGCGGTCTCGCGGCCCAGAGCCCTGAGCCCTTCCTCTTTACGTGTTTTCATATTATAAATCTTTGATTCTAAACATGTTATATGATATGCCCTCATCGAATACATCTGTACCTTCGCTCGCTTTCACAAGGCGTACGACGAAGGCCGTGAGGGGCAATACAACAATTTCATAGAGAACCTTGAACGACACCTGGGCAAGCATCATTGCGGCCAGAACTTTGACGGGGGTGCCGATGAAAGCCAGAGGCATGAATATAAGCGAGTCCAGGAATTCTCCGGCAAAGGAAGAAGCGATGGCTCTGACACCGAAACGGCGTCCCTTGTCCGCAACCTTCATCTTGCTCATGACCAGCGAGTTCAAAGTAGAACCTGCGAGAAAAGCCAGGAGAGATGCGAAAGCGACGCGGGGAGCCATATTGAACA
>JAFZIX010000199.1 GCA_017554135.1 Bacteroidales bacterium
AAGAATTTCCACCTCACCGGCTGCCCCGTGCAGATATTCTGCAGGCAGAAATAGGTTTTTTATATGCTTATCTCGACATAGACCGAGCCGTCGGCGAAGAGTATGCTCAGCCGCTGGCCCGGTTTTAGTTTTGCCGCGGAAGTTACCACTACGCCTTTATCATCAGTTACCAGCGAATAACCTCGGGTCAATATGTTACGAGGGTCAGCCGCCTTGATGCGGTGTTCCAGTAGTGCCAAGGCATTTTCCATCGCTGCGAGTTTGTTGGATAATGCTAGCCGCAGGCGGTTGCTGAAGCCGCTGATGCGCTCATCTTCAGCCGCCACACAATCGATGAAAAGATCTGCAAGCGCAGTAGGCGTTTTCACATAGTCATAAGCGACCATATCCGCCACGTGGTAGTCTCTGTCGTGGCCTATCGCCGTGAAAACCGGGATACTGCAGTTGGCTATGGAGAAAGCCAGGCCATAGTCGTCAAAGCAGGCCAGGTCAAGTACCGATCCACCGCCGCGCAATATCAGCATGGCATCGTATCCCCCCTCCGCCTCTATCAGTTGCAATGCATCCGCTATGCTTTCCGGGGCAGATTCTCCTTGCATTGTGGCAGGGAATAGTTCTACCTTGAATTTGAAGCCGTATTCGTTTTCCTGGAGATGCCGGCAAAAATCACCGAAACCAGCTGCGTCTGAGGCGGAAATGACCGCTAACGCGTATGGAAGGTCTGCGAGTTCGAGTTCCTTTTGCTTGTCGATAAGTCCTTCTTTTTCAAGACGTTCTACCGTTCTGCGTTTTTCTAGTTCAGCAGCGCCGAGGGTGAACTCCGGCTCCAGTTCGTCTATCACTAGGGTAAGCCCATAAAGCTCGCTATAATTTGCCTGGACACGTGCGAGAATCTGCATTCCGGCGGCAAGATCACTGCCGGTGGCATCCAGGAAATACTTGTGCAGCGCAAACCAGATACTTTTCCAGATAACCGCCCGTGCTTTTGCCACTAGCCGTCCGTCTTCAGACTGGCTGAGTTCAAGATAGCAATGCCCGTTGCCTTTGGCCTGTATCGATGCCACTTCAGCCCGCACCCACAATTTCTCCGGCACGGCGCTCTCCACGCCGTCCCTTATCATCTCCTGCAGTTCCAGCAGACTCAGTTTATCCTGCTCATTCATCTCTTTACAAATTTAACAATAGTTTGGTAGATTCCACCCGTCTCCGCCTATTTTCCGCAGCCGTTTTTCTCTATGAGTACACCGAATGATCGGCGAGGTGTTCCCGGTGTCCCGAAAAAAGGGGGACCGGGAACGAAAACAGGGGGTTTTTGCTCCTGGTGTCCGTAAAAATGGGACACCGGGAACACTGAAGGGGAGGCGTGAAGGAAGTTGTTGATAAATTCCTGATTTTTATGTATATTTGAAAGGTTAAAAATAGAACGAAGAATGGAGGATTTCAACTATAAAGAGGCGCTGGAGGAACTGGAGAAAATAGCGCAGAAGGTGGAGGATCCTGCCACCGCGCTGGAGGATATAGACAAGCTGATTGCGAGGGCGGATGCGCTGATTGCGGCGTGCCGGGAGTACCTTCGAACGGCTCGAAGTGCAGCGGAAGGGCTAAAGTAGATTCCTTCGCTGCGCTCGGAATGACAGTGCTGTCTGGAATGACACGTATAGTGCTGTCTGGAATGACAAGTATGAAGAAAATATACCAAACGGATCCGTGGCTGGAGCCCTTCAAGGGGGCAATAGACGCCCGTGACAAGCGCCTCCGGGAGGAGGTTGCGGCTATAAAAAGAGATACCCCTTCCTTTGCTGATGCCGTTAACAACCACCTATACTACGGTCTGCATAAGACCGCGGAGGGATGGGTGTTCCGCGAATGGGCACCCAACGCCACCAGAATCTGGCTCATAGGGGAATTCAACAATTGGAAGAAGGCCGAGGCCTGGGCACTCAAACCAATAGGCAACGGCAACTGGGAACTCTGCATTCCCTCATTGTTCCTTCGTCACGGCGAACTCTATAAACTGTTCATCGAATGGCCTGGAGGAGGAGGGGAACGCCTCCCCGCATACGCCACCCGCGTGGTCCAGGACCCGGAAACCAAGGTCTTCAGCGCCCAGGTCTGGGATCCTCAGCCCTACGAATGGAAGCACAAGAAGCCGGGCAAGCGCCCCAACCCCCTTATCTACGAATGCCACATCGGCATGAGTTCCGAAGAGGAAAAGGTCGCTTCCTTTGATGATTTCCGCACCAAGGTGCTGCCGCGAGTGCATAAACTCGGCTACGATGTCCTCCAGATAATGGCCCTCCAGGAGCATCCCTACTACGGTTCCTTCGGCTACCAGGTCAGCAACTTCTTCGCCCTGAGTTCCCGCTTCGGCACCCCCGAACAGTTTAAGCAACTGGTGGATGATGCCCACGCCAAGGGCATCGCGGTTATTATGGATATCGTTCACTCCCACGCCGTCTCGAACGAAATCGAAGGTCTCGGCCTCTTCGACGGCAGGGAAGACCTCTACTTCTATCCCGGCGAGGCAGGGCACCATCCCGCCTGGGGATCCCGTTGCTTCGACTACGGCAAGGATGCCGTCAAGTACTTCCTTCTCTCCAACTGCAAGTACTGGATGGAGGAGTATCACCTGGACGGCTTCCGCTTCGACGGCGTCACGTCCATGCTCTACTGGGACCACGGCCTGGGCACCGACTTCGGCGACT
>JAFZIX010000200.1 GCA_017554135.1 Bacteroidales bacterium
CACCATATCACTGTCCGACGGGATACCCTTTGCTTTCATAGCCGGGGATTTCAATGTGATCCCGGATTCGAAAACCGGCTGGCGACTGGTTCCCGCTGAGACTCCGGGACTCGGCTCCTGGTCATCTCAAGGCATGCCTTTCTATTCGTGGGATGTTGCATACAGACGCCAGTTCGAGGTGCCGGAGGAAGTCGGAGAGCGCGTTCTTCGTCTCGGCAAATGGAAAGGAACGGTCTGCGAGGTTTGGGTGAACGGCACTTATGCCGGGCTTATCTTCCTCAAACCTTATGAATTGAATATAGGCAAGTTCCTGCAACCGGGAGAGAATCAAGTGGAGGTGATATGCGTGGGTAGCCGCCCCGGGGCCGATTACGGACTTTACGAGGAGTTTACTATAGATTCGTAAATATGAAAAAGACATCAGCAGTCATTTTTTTTGTTATATGCACCTTGGGGCTTTGTTTCGCGCAGGGCCCGAAGGAGGCAGGTTCTTTCTATGTATATGACGGCAATGCCCTGCCGGCGATGACATCTGCCCCGAAGGGCTACAAGCCTTTTTATATCAGCCATTTTGCAAGGCATGGGGCGCGCTGGTGCACCAGTGAATACGATGCTCTGCACGACTGGCTCGCCAAGGCCTCCGATGCCGGGGTGCTGACCGATGCCGGCAAGGAGTTCCGTTCCCGCTATGAAACTTTCTACCAGAAGGCGCGCTTTTGCAAGGGCAACCTCACCGAAGTTGGGCAGGGGCAGCACCGGCTGATAGCGGAACACATGTACCAGCGTTTCCCCGCGGTATTCAAAGGCCAGACGCACGTTGAGGCGGTCTCCACCGAATCCCCTCGGGTGATTATGAGCATGTGGTCCTGCCTGTCTCGTCTGGATGAACTTGATAAAACCCTGGATATCAGCGCAAATGCCTCGGCTAAACACGCATCCTGGCTCCAGCCCAGCCTTTCCTCCAATCCCTACCTGATCAAGGGTGCGTTCCGTGCAGGCAGCAAGGCGGAAAAGGAGTATGAGGATTATTTCGAAAAGACCGTTCCCTGGCGTGAGATAGCAAGCAGATTCTTCACCACTCCCGACGCCATCGAAAGCGTCTTGAAGATCACTCCGGTCAAGTTCATCGACTTCCTCCACAGCATCGTGACCTGCACTTATTGCCTGGATGAAGGCCAGGGGTACTTCGACGATGTCTTCTCTGCAGAGGAATTGCATCAGGTCTGGAAGGCCCTGTCGGCCAAATACTTCCTCGATGTCGCCAACTATACCGGCTCCGAGACTCTGATTCTGGACTACGCCGGCTTTACCCTCGGGCAGATAATCGAAACGGCCGATGCCGACATCGCCTCCGGCAGTACCCAACTCCGCCTGCGTTTCGGGCACGACTCCGGCATCGCACCTCTCTTCATCCTCCTGGATGCCAACGGCTGCGGCCGCGCAACCGCATCCTTCGAGGAATCCCTCGGCATCTTCCCCAGTTACTATCTTCCCATGGGTGCGAACCTCCAACTCATCTTCTATAAAAAGACGGGCAAGCCCGTTCTGGTGAAGGCTCTCGTGAATGAACGGGAAGCCACCCTTCCTCTGGAACCCGTAAGCGGCCCCTATTACAAATGGGAAGATTTCAAGGCTCATTATCTCCCCTTGATTGCGGCCTCCAAGGCCAGGATTGACTCTTTTCGTACACCAAGTAACCAATAGATACGATGAACTTGAAGACAGATACCACCAAACCGTTCTATAAATGGGAGGTTGTCCTGCTGCTGTGGGTGGCTTTTTTCCTGAACCAGGCGGACAGGCAGGCCTTCAATATAGTACTGCCGCAGATACAGGCGCATCTGGGTGCGTCGGACAGCACCATGGGCTTGATTTCCACGCTGTTCAATGTGTTTTATGCCATCACGGTGCCGTTCGCGGGGTATTATGCCGACAGGCTGAGCCGAAGTCGCCAGATTTGGATAAGCGTGCTGATTTTCAGCACGGCAACGCTTTTCACCGGCTTTGCCGGGGGGATATTCGCGTTCATCCTCTTCCGCTGCTTCGGAATGGGACTGGGGCAGGGGATGTTCGGGCCTACCTATACCGGTATTATTGCGAGTTACCACGACACCCGCACCCGTGCCAGGGCTATGTCCATCCATCAGACATCGTATTACCTGGGCGTGATTACCTGCGGATTCCTGGCGGGCTGGCTGGCAGAGAAACTCGGCTGGCAGTACGCCTTCTTCCTCTTCGGCGGAGCGGGAATAGTCTTTACTGCCATCCTGGCCCTGCGTCTGAAAGACAAGGCTCCCGAGCCAGGAGCGGTGCCGGAGTCCGGAAAGGCGGACGCGCCGTCCCTGCCTTCCGCCATCGCGGCCATCTTTAAGGTCCCTACCGCCGTGTGCATGGTAGTAGCCTACTGCGGGCTCATTTTCGGGCTTAACGGCTATTTGACCTGGATGCCCAAGTATTTGAAAGAAACTTTCGACTTGAGCCTCTCCTCTGCGGGATTCCACTCCATGTTCTGGACCCATGCGGCCGCTTTCGTGGGAGTGTTGGCTGCGGGAGCCTTGTCCGACAGGATGGCTTCGCGCGAGGGTGGGGGCAGGAACCGTCTGCTGCTTCAGGCCGCCGGGCTCCTACTGGCATCTCCCTGCATAGTGATGATGGGAGTATCTGGCAAATTCGTGCTTGTGTGCGCCGCACTGGCAGGCTTCGGCTTCTTCCGGGCCTTCTTCGATGCGGGTACATACGCAGTGCTGTACGACGTTATCGAACCCAAATACTATTCGCTTTCCTCCGCCGTGCTGATCCTGTTCGGCTTCGGCATAGGCTCGCTGGCCCCGTGGATACTGGGAATGATCAGCGACAGCTTCGGTCTTTCCGGCGGTATCGCCTCCCTGGCCGCGGTATGGGTGGTGGCCAGCATAGCCCTGGTGATAGCCTGGGGCGCATTTTTTAATAAGGACGCGGCAAAAATCAGTAAATAATGAAACAGACAGAACAGAACTCCTTGTATTCCGACCTGGAGAAGATGAGCACGCAGGACTTGCTCAGGGGGATGAATACGGAAGACCTTAAGGTGCCTCATGTGGTGAGCGCTTGCATCCCTGCCATCGGCCGTTTTGTGGACGGTGTTGTGGAGCGGATGAAGAAGGGCGGGCGCGTTTTCTATATTGGTGCGGGCACCAGCGGACGCCTCGGCATTACCGACGCCTCGGAAATTCTTCCCACCTATGGCCTGGACGGGGCCTTCATCGGCATTATCGCGGGAGGAGACGGCGCCATACGCAGGGCCGTGGAAGGTGCGGAGGATAATCCGGAACAGGGCTGGAAGGATATTCTTGCCTTCAATCCCACACCCGAGGACAGTGTGGTGGGCATCACCGCATCTGGCGGAGCACCGTACGTGACCGGGGCAATCCACAATGCCCGGGAACTGGGCATGCTCACATCCTGCATTACCTGCAATGAGGGTTCCACCGTGGCTGCCGAAGCGGAGATTCCAATAGTTGCCGTGGTTGGGCCGGAATTCGTGACCGGCAGCACCCGCATGAAGGCGGGGACGGCTACCAAGCTGATACTCAATATGATATCCACATCGGTGATGATCCGTCTTGGCCACGTGAAGGGCAATCGCATGGTGGATATGCAACTCTCCAACAAAAAACTGGTTGACCGCGGCACCCGCATGATTATTGAAGAAAGCGGGATGAAAGATTATGACGCAGCAAAACAGTTGCTCCTGCGATACGGCAGTGTGCGTGCTGTGCTGGATGCCATGGGAATTGGAAAATGAAAGCGATATGAAAAGCATGACCATACTGGTAGAAAGTGGGGCGACCAAGAGCTCCTGGCATCTTTTGAACGGCGACGGAATAGTCGTGCGACAGTTCATGCGTCCCGGAATGAACGTTTCCACCATGAAGATGGAGGATATCCTGAACATCATTTCCGAGGCTTTCAGCAGTGAGAACCTGGGAAGCATTCCGGGGCAGTTCTGTCTTTATACGGCAGGTGTCGTGACTCCAGAAGTGCGAATCACGATAGAAAAAAAGGTGAAGGCTGTCTCCGCTGTCGGAAGTGTAGACGTGCAGGACGATCTGGTCGGTGCTGCGCGTGCCGTTTGCGGACGTGAGCCCGGCATCGCAGCCATACTCGGAACCGGGTCGAATGCATGCTATTACGACGGCGTGACCGCCATCCGTAATGTTTACTCCGGCGGCTTCATACTTGGAGATGAGGGGAGCGGGGCTGCTCTGGGGAGACTTTTCCTTGCCGATTTTATTAAAGACTTGGTGCCGGAGAGAGTGGCGGAGGACTTTCGCTCGGAATTCGACTCATCTTATTCTGCAATAGTCGAAGGAGTTTATCATTCCGTATCCCCTTCGGGGTATCTGGGCAGTTTCGCTCCTTTCATCCTGCGGCATAAGGATGACCCTTATGTTCTCAACCTTCTGGAGAGTAATTTCCAGGCTTTTATCGATCGTATCCTGCTTAAGTATGATACCGTGTCTTATCCGGTTGGAGTGGTAGGAGGGTTTGCATGGGCATGCCGCGATATCCTGCTCCCCATGCTGGAAAAGAAGGGCATCCGCGTCACCCGTATCCTGAAAGCCCCAATAGAGGCACTTTGTGAATACCATACAAAATGAAGAGAATAAGCGCCTTTCTATCATTTGCAGTCTTATTCTGCGCACCTGCTTTTTCGCAGGGGCCCGAAGAAGCCATCAGGGAAGACCGTGCCAGGACAGGCGGTCTTACGTACTTGTACGATTATAAGTCCGAGCCGGCCATGACTCCGGCCCCCGAAGGATATAAACCTTTTTATATCAGCCATTTCGGACGTCACGGTGCAAGATACTGCACTTGGGAGTATGATTCCCTGTACACCTGGCTTTCTGCGGCAGGGAAAGCGGGCATGCTCACTCCTTACGGGGAGGCTTTTTCAAAGCGTTACGAGGCTTTCTACGACAAGGTCAAAAACTGCGAGGGAGATCTAACAGCTATAGGGGTGGATCAGCATCGCACTATCGCAACGAGGATGTTCTGGCGTTTCCCGGAGGTGTTTGAAGGAAAAACCCATGTTGATGCCCGTTCCACCGATGTTCACAGAGTGATAATGAGCATGTGGTCCTTCCTCTCGACCTTGCAGGAACTTGACCAGGACATCGATATTACCGCGGATGCATCGCTCCGCTATTCTTCCTGGTTGAATCCTTTGGATGTGAGCAATCCCAACGGCATAAAGGGACGCCCCCGCTACAATGCAAAGGCCGAAGCGGACAGGTATGCGTATTTCTACGATACTGTCGATGCCGAAGGCATAATGGGGCGCTTCGTCGCTTCCCCCGCCTCCATGAAAGAATACATGAAGACGGATGCCTTGAATTTCATAAGGACCCTCCATACCCTTGCTACCGCTTCCAAATGCCTGGACGAGGACAGGGATTTTTTCGACGGTATTTTTACGCCGGAAGAAGACTTCCTTATTTGGAAGACGGCCTCCGCGCGCGTCTTTATCCTTCTCGGAAACTACGAAGGGTCCGATAATCTTGCTGTGGATTATGCAGCTTTCACGCTGGAGCAGATCATGGAAAAGGCCGATGAAGACATTGCCGATGGGAAAACACCCCTGCGCCTGCGTTTCGGGCATGATTCCGGGCTTTACCCCCTGCTGCTGTTCATGGACGTGAACGGCTATGGCCGCGGCAGCGCCTCCCTCGAGGAGAGCCTGAGCATCGCCCCTTCCTACATAGTTCCCATGGGAAGTTCGGTCCAGTTTATATTTTACAGGAATTCAGCCGGAAACGTCCTTTTCAAACTTCTTCTTAACGAACGCGAGGCGGCCCTTCCGTTCAAGGCAGTTGAGGGCCCATACTACGATTGGAACGATTTCAAGCAGTACTATTCGCCGGCCATCTTGGCATCGAAAAAGAAGATATCCCACGAAAAAGCCCTTTTTGAAAGGGAAAAGGCGGCAGTTTCCGTGGAGAATGTGGAGCCGGTGAAAGCGAAGGCCAGCGGCCGCACGGCCATAGAGTCCACCGTCGTGTTTGCGGAGGATAGCGACTCCTGCCATTTCTACCGGATTCCGGCGATGTGCCTGGATGCGCGCGGCAATGTTGTGGCCGTATGCGACCGGCGCTACGAGAACCTGGCGGACCTCGGCTACCGCAAGACCAGCATCGATATCAGTTGTAAACGGAGTACGGACGGCGGGCGCACCTGGGGCCCTCAGTCCTTCATCGCCCGCGGGGATACTTCCAAGGTCCTTGGCTATGGCTACGGGGATGCGTCCCTCACGCTGATGCCGGGCGGGCGGATTGTCTGCCTCTTCGCCTGCGGGAACGGCACCAAAGGCTTCCGCCGCGGGCTCAAGCACACCACCATCTGCACCAGCGACGACGGTGGCATCACCTGGAGCGAACCCCGCCTCATCCCCTTCCCGGACACGCTGCATAGCGCATTCGTCACCTCCGGCAAGGGCATCTGCGATGCGGATGGAGACCTCCTTTTGGCGGCGGATGTGCTGCCCCGGGACTATCCTGATCCCATGCCCGTGCCCTGGCCCATTGAGGTCCATCTTTTCTATTCGAAGGATGGGGGAGAGTCCTGGACGCTGCAGCCGGAGCCTCTGTTCGGGCTGGCGGATGAAACCAAACTCGTGCTGCTCCCGGATGGCCGCCTGTTGTCCAGTTCCAGGCGCCCTTCCTTCGGCCCGCGTGGCCTGAATACTGCCGTGAAGGGTTCCGACGGTGTATGGCATTGGGAAGGGGAGCGCTTCACCGAGGGCCTTGACGCGAACCCTTGCAACGGGGATATCGTGCTCTGGCGTGACGGCCTGCTGCTGCATTCATATATCAAGGAGGCAAAGGCCCGCCGCGGCCTGACTCTAGCGGTGAGTCGTGATGGTGGTACTTCCTGGAAGGATATCCTCACCCTCCAGCCCGGCCCCGCCGCCTACTCCACCATGGTGGTTTTCCGCAACGGCGACGTTGGTATTTTGTATGAAGACGGCTCCCGCAGCCCCGACGGCGGCTATGACATCGTCTTCTCCCGCATCCCCCGCAGATTGCTCCGCCAGGCCCTCCGCTGACCGGCCTCCACTGTCATTCCGAGCGCAGCGAAGGAATCTCTTGATATCACTTTTATTTTTTGATATCACCTTTTTTGCTATATTTGCAGAAAAGGTGATATTATGGAAAGAGTTCAAACCATACTCCGGCTCCCTCCGGAATTAATGGCCCGGGTCAAACGGGCTTCAAAACGTGAAAAATGCTCAGTGAACAGTTTCATTGAGCAAACACTAGACAAGGCCACCGGCCTTGAGTTTCCAAAACTTCCGGCCGATTTCAAGGTGTCGGATGAAATTCTTAATCTGGGCTTCACGATAGGGGAGCCTAGTCCTGAAATGCTTGAGAATGATCCTAAACTAGCTTATCTGTGGAATAAATATGGCAGGGGTTAAACAACGTGTATTTTTTGACACAAATGTTTTGGTAGATGTGCTTAAGGGAGAGGTGCGTCCATCCTATAGTGCGTCTTTGAAATTGTTTCAGGCTGCTCGGGAAGGCTTATTTGAAGCTTTTTTAACGACACAAAGTATTATTGATTCAGAATTTATCAGTCATAGGAGTCCGGGAAGTGAAAACCCGAATTTCAATAAAAAGATGTTATACATCATGTCGTTTGTAAACATCACCCAGATTGATAGTCTGTCAATCCGTGAAGCTCTCAAAAACCCCACAGGCGACTTTGAAGACGATGCACAATTTGCCCAGGCCGATGGCGAAGGCTACGACATTATAGTCACGTCCGATCGTCGTTTCCTTTCCAGACGGACTGACGATGGCCCATTATTCCTTACGCCGGAAGAACTTATTGAAAGAATGAGTTGAGGATTTGCCGGGCAGAGTCTTCGTAGGTGAGGCCGTCGATGTCGAGGATGATGTCGGCGGCTTTTTCGTAGATGGGGCCGCGGATGGCCATCATGGAGGCTATGCGGGATTCGAGGCTGTCGGGGGCGTCTGCCGGTGCTTCGAGGTTGACGCCTGAGAGCATAGGCCGGCCCGCCACGTCATCTGCCCGCAGATTCGCCGCCAGCGTCTCCACCTTCGCCCTCAGGTAGATGCACTTCGCATTCCGCTTCACCAATTCCCTGCACTCCTTGTTCATCAACGTTCCTCCGCCCAGCGAAATCAGCAGATCGATCGGAGGCTG